>JAPKZL010000078.1 GCA_026393795.1 Candidatus Aminicenantes bacterium
AGTGATGGTATACTTTCACTAGATGATTTCAACCAGTCTTTAAGTTGTTGAAATTATAGTGAAAGTATGTCCCGAGGGGCAAATCAAATTATCCGACCCCATCAGTCCTTCCACTTTGAAACGAAATCATTTATAATCAGCCGCGGAGGGCATCATGAAACATCCCGATATTCTGGAACGGTTTTTAAGCTACGTGGCCATCGACACCCAGTCGAGCGACAGTTCCGAAACGTTTCCCTCGACCGCCAAACAGAAAGACCTGGCCGCCAAGCTCAAGCCCGAGCTGGAAGAGCTCGGCCTAAAAGGCGCCCAAGTTACCCCCTGGGGATACGTGCAGGCCGGGCTCGATTCCAATCAGACCCACAAAGTCCCGACCATCGCCTTGATCGCCCATATGGACACATCGCCGGCCGTTTCCGGCACCGGAGTGCAGCCCATTCTGCATAAAAACTACCAAGGGCAAGACCTGGTGCTGTCGGCCAGCGAAAATGTCGTCCTGAAAACCAGCGAAAACCCGCATTTGCTGGAAAAGGTCGGCAAGACCGTCATCACCGCCTCGGGGAACACCCTGCTCGGCGCGGACAACAAGGCCGGCATCGCCATCATCATGGATGTCCTAACCCGGCTGCACGGCCATCCGGAACTGCCGCGGCCGAACCTGAAGATCGTTTTCACTCCCGATGAGGAGACGGGCCGCGGGGTGGAGCACATCACCGTGGCCGAGATCGGCGCCGATTTCGCCTATACCGTCGACGGCGAAAAGGTGGGCGAAATCGAGGATGAAACCTTCTGCGCCGACTCGCTGGAGAGAAAAATAGCCGGGATCAATGTTCACCCCGGCTTTGCCAAGAACAAAATGGTCAATGCCGTCAAGATCGCCGCCCGCATCATCGAAAGGCTGCCGCAGCAAACCCTGTCCCCCGAAACCACCGAAGGCCGGGAAGGCTACGTCCATCCCCACCACGTCAGCGGCAACGAGGAAGCGGCGACCATCAAGTTCCTGATCCGCGACTTCAGCGAGCAGGGGTTAAAGGAGTACGAAGCGCTGATCATAAAGATCAGCGAAGACGTCACCGCCGAATTCCCCGGCGCCAAGAGCGAAGTCAAGGTAAGCGAATCCTACCGCAACATGAAAGTGGTGCTCGACCACTATCCGGACGTGCTGCAGAAAGCCGAAGAAGCCACGCGCATGGCCGGCCTGAAGCCCAAACGGGCCAGCATCCGCGGCGGCACCGACGGCGCCCGCCTCTGCTTCATGGGCCTGCCCACTCCCAACATCTTCACCGGCGGCAGCAATTTCCATTCCAAGTACGAGTGGATCGCCTTGGAAGACATGCAGAAAACCTCGGACACACTGGTCCACCTGCTCAAGCTCTGGGCCGGATAAAATCCCGTTGCTTCAGGCCGGGAGCTCGATGATGAAACGGGCGCCGTGCGGCTCGTTGTCCACCACCGAGATCAGGCCGTTGTGCTCCTCGATGATGTTGTGGGCGATGGCCAGGCCCAGGCCGGTCCCGGAGCTTTTCTTGGAAAAATAAGGCAGGAAAACCTTCTGCTTGTCCTCATCGCTGATGCCGGGGCCGTTGTCGGCGATCTCGATGGTTACAAACTTGCTTTCGCCGTTGTAGCGCGAAAAGATCTCGATCTCGCCTTCCTTGCCGATGATCTCCAGTGCGTTGTCCAGGATGTTGACGAAGACCCGCTTGATCTGCTCGACATCGAGCTTGACCAGGGGCGGCAACGCGGCGTCGAGCTTGGCCTTGAACTGGACGTTCTGGTAGATCGACGTGTAGGTTGCCAGCATCTTTTCCAGGATCTCGTTGATGTCTCCCTGGGTGAACTTGATTTCCGGCAGGCGGGCGAAATTGGCGAATTCCTCGGCCAGGCTCCGGATCGAATCGAATTCCTGGGTGATGATGTGCAGGCTGTCCTCGACGATGGCGCGGAACTTGTCGGCAGGCTGGTCCAAGCTGCGCAGGATGCGCTGCGAGGAAATTTGGATGGGGGTCAGCGGGTTCTTGATTTCATGGGCGATGCGCTTGGCCACTTCGCGCCAGACCAGCAAGCGCTGGGCCTTGATCAGTTCGGTCAGGTCGGTGAAGACCACCAGCAGGCCGGAGAAGCGGTTGTTGATCGGGTTGCGCAATTGGGTGATCTTCACCGCCAGGTTGATCACCCGGCCCTGCAGCTTGATGTCGATCTCCTTTTCGATCAGCTTGAAGCGCGTCTCGAACGCCTTGCCGATCATCAGGTGAATATCCTTGTAGATGGTCTCCGAAATCACGTTGGTGAAATTTTTCCGCATGACGGTTTCCACGTCCAGCGACAGCATGCGCGCCGCCTCGGGGTTCAAGGCCATGATTTCGCCTTTCGAATTCAAGGCCATGACTCCGGAGGTGATGTTTTTCATGATCGTCTCGATGATGCTGCGCCGGTGGCGCAGCTCGATGGTGCGCCGGTTCAACTTGTCGCGGTTTTCCCTGAGGTCGAAGGCCATGCGGTTGAACTCGTTGATCAGGGTGTTGAACTCGTCCTTGGCCGCGTAGTCGATGCGCACGTCGAGGTTGCCCTTGGCGATTTCGGCGGTCGCCGAGATCAGCTTCTCGATCGGCACCGTGATGCCCTTGGCCAGGTAAAATCCCAGCCAGGAGGCGGAAAAGATGATCAGGATGGTGATGAACAGAAAGAGGAGCATGTAGGTGTTCTTGACCGGGTCGCGCAGCACTCGCATCTGGCTGTGCTTGTTGACCATGGCCGCCAGGGCGTTGAGGCTGCGGGTGTAGCTTTCGGGAAAATATTTCCCGGTAATGATCAGCATCTTGTCGCCCTGCTCGATATCGAAGGCGACCCCGTTGCGGATCAGCTCGCCGTTCTTCAGGTTGTCGATCTTGGTGAAGCCGGCCCCGCCCAGGCCGCTGTAGACGATGTTCAGCGGCAGGTTCTTGTATTCCTGCATCGGGATGCGCGGGTTGAAGATGGCGAAGATCTCGTTGCGGTTCTTGTAGATGTTGACCACGTCGAGCTTGTACTCGAGCATCTTTTCCTTGAGCCGGTTCTGCAGGAAATTCTTGTTGTCGTCGGTATACATCCGCTTCTGCTGGATCATGACGGCGATGATCCCCGAGAAATGCTCAAGGTCCTCGGTGATCTTGCTGTAGTAGTTGTTCTTGACCTCGTCGACGTTCTTCATGATGTTCTCGACCGGCGCCTTGAACCACTGCTCGATGCTCTGCGAGATGACGTCGGTGGCGAAAAAGAACAGCAACAGGGTGGGCACGATGGAGAAGGCGATGAAAAAGAAGACCAGCCGGTTTTTGAAGCTATGGCCGCCGCTGCGGTTGCTTTCGTAGTACATCTTCAGGATGTTGCGGGCCAGGATAAAGAGAAAGGTCAGGCCGAAGAGGATGATGATGATCCACAAACCGAAGATCAGGGTGTTGCTCTTCAGGAATTGCGGTGAAAAATTCTTGCTCTCCTCGAAATAGAGGCGGATGATGACGAAAACGATGAAGAAAAGGACCATGGCCGCGACGATCAGGCGCACGCCCTTGATATTCTTGTTTTTCATTCTCCAAATCCTTGGCGCCGGCTTTGGCAAGCGCAAAAACGGCAACCGGTCCTTCCTAATTGAACATGATCGTCGGCAAAGGTCAATTGACATCGGTCGCGAAAAATGATATGGCTATACTCTTGCGCCTGTAGCTCAAAGGATAGAGCATGGGATTCCTAATCCCAGGGTTGGATGTTCGAGTCATCTCAGGCGCAATACCCTAGAGGTCAACATGAAAAGAAAAGAAAAGGAACACTTGAAGGCCGATCCATTCGTCCATTTTTTCGAACAGGCTCTCACATTTTTTAAAAATAACCGCCGTCCGATTCTGGCCGGGGCCGGGATCGCGCTGCTGCTGGTCATCATCCTGCTGGCCATCTTGCTATACTCCAGCCTCAGCGCCGCCGGGGAAAGCAAGCTGTATGCCAGCGCTTTCGCCATCCGCAACGACGGCAGCCTGAGCATCGAGCAGAAGATCGCCAAGCTGCAGGAGTTGAAGTTCAAGAACGGCATCTCCGGCGCCGGCCGCATCTTCATCGCCGCCCTGTACTATGAGAAAGGCGATCTGGCCGATGCCGAAAAAACCCTGCAGCAATGCCCCGACAGCCGCATCCCGGTCATCAACGATCAGAAGCAGCTGCTCTCGTCTCGGCTGCTGGCCGCTGCGGGCAAGAACCGCGAAGCGATGGACCTGCTCAAGCGGATGGTTGAGGATAAGAAGACCGCCTTGAATAAAGAGGTCATCCTGCTGCTGCTGGCCAAGCTGCAGGCCAATAACCGGCTTCAGCAAGAGGCCGATTCCACTCTGAAGCGGATCCTCAACGAATATCCCAACACCGCCAGCGCCATGCAGGCGCAGAACCTCCTGAACGCCAGCGTCGTCGCCGACCCGTTGGTGCAATAACAGCCCGCCGCTTTTCCCCCGGCGCAACCAGCCAGCTTGGAGCGTCAGCCGCCCGCTGGCAGCTATTTACACCCCGAGCAAAGCATGGCATAATCGGGCCATGCAAGACGAGAGCGGACGGATTGAGGAAACCCGCTGCCTGGGCGAAAACTACTACCTGCTGAAGATCAACACCCCGCTGATTGCCCGCGAAGCGAAGCCGGGCAACTTCGTCATGGTCCGCGTATCACCGTCATTGGATCCGCTGCTGCGCCGGCCGTTCGGCATCCTGCAAAGCGATCCCCCGCACATCTGGCTGTATTTCCAGGTCAAGGGGCGCGGCACCACGCTGCTGAAGAACCATCAATGCGGCGACCGCCTGGACATCCTCGGCCCGCTGGGCAATTTTTTCCCGGAATTGCCGGGCAAGAAGATCCTCCTTATCGCCGGCGGCCGGGGCATCGTCCCCCTGTTCGGTTATGCCAAAACGCATGCCGCCCAGCAGCCGCTGGTATTGCTCTACGGGGGCCGCAGCGCCGCCGATTTGCACCTGCTGGCCGAACTCGGCGCCATGCCGCTGCATAAAAGCCATATTTTCAGCGAGGACGGCAGCTGCGGCGAAAAAGGGCTGCTGACTTCCGGCCTGGAGAAGATCATCACCGAACAGCGCCCGGATGCGACCATGGCCTGCGGCCCGGAGGCCATGCTGGCCGCATTGGCCAAAATGCTCAAAGCGAAAAAAATGGAAAACTACGTTTCCCTGGAAGCCATGATGGGCTGCGGTTTCGGCGTTTGCCACAGCTGCGTGGTCACCGCCGCCGACGGCCGCTACCGGAAGGTATGCGACGAGGGGCCGGTGTTTCCGCTTGAGGAGATCCGATGGCCGACCTGAGCGTTGACCTGGGCTTCTGCCGTTTGAAAAATCCGCTCATCCCGGCCTCGGGCACCTTCGGCTATGGCGAGGAATTCTCCCCCTTCATGGACCTCGACATCTTGGGCGCCTTGGTTTTGAAGGGGATTTATAAGGACGCCCGCCCGGGTAACCCGCCGCCGCGCCTGTGCGAGACCCCGGCCGGCCTGCTCAATTCCATCGGCCTGGCCGGCCCGGGAGCCGACGAGCTGCAAAACGTAATCCGCCACCTGGGCGCCGCGACCCGCACCCCGATCATCGTCAACGTCTGCGGCCAGGACGACGGCGAATTCGCCGAGGTCGCCGCCATTTTCGCCGCCATGCCCGAAGTGGCCATGCTCGAATTGAACATCTCCTGCCCCAACGTCAAAAAAGGCGGCGTTTGCCCGGCCCAGGACGACAAGCACACCTTTCGCCTGGTCAAGCTCGTCAAGGCGCACATCAACAAACCCCTGATCGTCAAGCTTTCACCCAACGCCGTGGATATCGTTGCCGTGGCCCGCTCGGCCCAGGAAGCCGGCGCCGACGCCCTGTCCCTGGTCAACACTTTCCTGGGGCTGGCCGTGGACCTGGAAAAGCGCCGCCCCGTCTTCGCCAACACCCTGGCCGGGCTGTCCGGGCCGGCCATCAAGCCCCTGGCCCTGAAGCTGGTCTGGGAAGTCTGCCGCCAGGTGCGCATCCCGGTCATCGGCATGGGCGGGATCACCTCCGGGCGGGATGTTTTGGAATACATCCTGGTCGGCGCCGCTGCCGTCCAGTTCGGCACGGTCAACTTCTGCGAGCCGGCCGCCGCCGTGCGCATCCTCGCCGAGCTTGAAAAAGAAATGGAACGATTGCAGATCAACAGCCTTGCCGAGATCAAGGGCAAACTTCAGGTTTAAATAAAAAGATCGGCGACGGTCATCCCGGTCGCTGCTTATACCGATTTCTTTCTTAAAAATTTCTGGGTCATGTCATCAAGCAGCGAGTACACGACCGGCACCACTACCAAGGTGAGAACGGTCGAACTGATCAGGCCGCCGATGATGGTGAAACCGATCGGTTTCCGGAAGTCGCTACTGGTGCCGAAGCCGAAGGCCACGGGGAGCATGCCCAGGATCATGGCCAGCGACGTCATCAGGATCGGCCGCAACCGGGTGGCGCCGGCCTCGACGATCGCCTCGGCGCGTCCCAGGCCGCGCCGGCGCAGCACGTTGGTGTAATCGATGAGCAGGATGGAGTTCTTGGTCACCAGTCCCATCAGCATGATCAGGCCGATGAAGGCCACCACGTCAAAAAGTTTGCCGGCCAGAAGCAGGCCCAGGACGGCCCCGATAAGCGAGAGCGGCAAGGCTAGCATCAGGGCGAAAGGCTGGATAAAGGAGGCGAACTGGGAGGCCAGGATCATATAGACGAAAACAACGGCCAGGATCAGGGTCACGATCAGAGTGGTGAACATCTCGGCAGTCTGCTCCACCTGGCCGCCGAAGGTAAAGGTCACATCGCCTGGCAGCGCGAGGGACTGGATGCGGCTTTGCATGGCAGCTTGCATATCGTTGACAGCGACCCCACTTAGAATATTGCCGCCGACCACGATCTGGCGCATGCGGTTCTTGCGCTTGATCTGGCTGGGTCCGATCTCCACCTGCAGTTTTGCCACCTGATCGAGGGTGACCGAACCGCGGGAAACGGTCGGGATGAATACCCGGGCGAGCTTGTCGAGGTTTTCCCGGGTGGCCGGCAAGGCGCGCACGCGGATATCGATCATGCGCTCGGGGGTGCGGAAGCGCGAGGCGATGTCGCCGTCGACGAAAGTGCGCATGGTCGAGGCGATCTGCAGGGTGTTGGCACCGAGCCGGGCGGCGCGGTCGCGGTCGACCTGGACCTGTATTTCCGGCTTGGGATTGCGGTAGTCGCTGTTGATGTCGACCAGCCCGGGTACGGCGCGGATGGCGTCTTTGACCATCTCCGCCGCTTGCGTCAGGTTTTTCAGGTTGGTCCCCTTGAGGTTGACCTGGATCGGCAACTGCTGCATTGAACTGGCCGCGGCGCCGCCGAGGCTCATGGCGCTCTGGAAAGTGAAGGCCGCGCCGGGTATGCCGACCAATTGGGGCCGCAGCTTGTCCTGGAATGCCTTGTTGTCGCGGACATTGATCAGCTTGATGTTGATGCTGGCCTCGTCGGAAGCGCCGTCCTTGGTGCCGATGATGGAAAAGACGTCGCCGATCTCTTTCTGCTGGTACAGGATCTTTTCAACCGCGCTGACCACCTGTTCGGTGCTTGCCAGCGAACTGCCCGGGCTGCATTGGACGACCAGGTTGAATTCGTGCCGCTGGCCGCCCGGAAAGCCGCCGACGCCGACCACGGTGAAAAGAAAAAGGCTGGCGGCGAAAATCGCCAGGGTAATGAAGACAACGGCCAGACGGTGGCTGATCGACCATTCCAGGATCGGGCGGTACGACTGGCCCAGCCGGTCGTAGAAACGGGCGATGGCCGCCTGGAAGCGGCTGGAGAAGGAATGCTCATTGCCGGCCTTGGCTTTTTTAAAGAAATAGGCCGAAAGCATCGGCGCGAAGGTGAAAG
The DNA here is from genome assembly GCA_026393795.1 of Candidatus Aminicenantes bacterium. Taxonomy (NCBI): domain Bacteria; phylum Candidatus Aminicenantota; species Candidatus Aminicenantota bacterium. The sequence continues at coordinate 7,906 of JAPKZL010000078.1, forward strand.
CCTCAAAAAACGATATCAGCACGGCGGCAGTGACCGTGATGCCGAATTGGCGGAAGAACTTGCCGGCAATGCCGGTGGCGAAGGCCACGGGCAGGAAGACGGCGACCAGGGTCAGCGTGGTGGCGGTCACGGCCAGGGCGACCTCGCTGGTCCCGTC
>JAPKZL010000079.1 GCA_026393795.1 Candidatus Aminicenantes bacterium
TCGAGCGCCGCCAGGTCGTTGGCGTCGGCGACCGCTTGCACGTGCCAGCCGTAGGCCTTGAAGCGGGCCGCCACGTCTTCGCTGAAGGCCAGGCTCGTTTTTCCCTCGATGGTGATATGGTTGTTGTCGTAGAGCCAGATCAGGTTGTCCAGGCCGAGATGACCGGCCAGCGAGGCGGCCTCGGCGCTGATCCCCTCCATCAGGCAGCCGTCCCCGGCCAGGGCGATGATGTCGTAGTCGATCAGCTCGTAGCCCGGCCGGTTGAAATAATTCGCCAGCCATTTTTCGGCAATGGCAAAGCCGACACTGGCTGCCGCGCCTTGCCCCAGGGGACCGGTGGTGGTTTCGACGCCGGGGGTCAGCCCGTGCTCCGGATGGCCGGGGCAGCGGCTGTTGAGTTGGCGGAACTTCTTGATGTCTTCCACAGTGAGGTCGTAGCCGGTGATGTGCAGCACACCGTAGAGGAGCATGGAGGCGTGGCCGGCCGAGAGGATGAAGCGGTCGCGGTTGGGCCAGTCGGGGTTGGCGGGATTGAATTTCATGAACCGGTTATAGATGGTGAAAGCCGCCGGGGCGAGGGCCATCGCGGCTCCGGGGTGGCCCGAGTTGGCTTCCTGCACCGCGTCCATGGCCAGTGTTCTGATCGTATCGATGCAAAGCTGTTCCACGGGGGGATTGGTTTTAATCATGAGGCCATTTTAGAGGAATAAACAGGCAGGTGTCAAGCCGCCGCACGGACCATCCGCTGGACTTTATCCCCCCGGCCCCCCCTAAAGGGGCAGACAAACCATATTCGCCTAAGCAGGCGAATGGTTTGTGCTGCAACGGGTCCACCCCCCTTAGCAAGGGGGGATGAAGGGGGGATCGTTGCAGCAGGAACAAACGAAAGATATACACCTTTTTGATTGCATTTATTTGTTTTTAAAGCTATTATTTCCAGGAATCAACCATGAACTGGAAATGCTGGAAAAATGAAACTGTCGGCGTGATCAAGCGCGTCGAAGCGGTCGACCTTTTCAGGTTTTTGGTCCTTTTCTTTATGATCCAGGGTCATTTGTTCCGTGCCTACCTGCTCCCGGCGATCCGTCAGGCCCATTGGTACCTGGTCCACGAAACCCTGCATGGCATGGTCGCCCCGGGATTTTTATTTGTTTCCGGATTCGCCGCTTTCCTCTCCTTCCACAACAAGCGCCAGAACTACATCCACCTGGACCGGGCCTTTTTCAAGCGTTTGCGGCGGATCATGTTCGTCATCGCCATCGGCTACTGGATACATCTTCCGTTTTTCTCGCTGCGCAAGACTCTGTGGCAGATCTCCCAGGGCCAGGCCGGCGAATTTTTAAAAACCGATATCCTGCAGTGCATCGGCGTCGGCCTGCTGCTGTTCACTATTATAGCCGTCATCCTGAAAAATGAAAAAATAGTGGTCCTGTTCTCGCTCCTGGCCGGGGTGCTGTTCTTTTTACTGCCGGAAACGGTGAAGCACATCCACCTGCACCCGGCCGTCGATCCGTATTTCAACACCGACATCTCGCTTTTCCCCATTTTCCCCTGGGCCGGGTTCCTGTTTCTCGGCGTCATCGTGGCCTACGTCTATTCGCTGCTGAAAAAGGAGATCTTCTTCAGGTTGCTCCTGGTGGTCGGCGTAGCTATTTTCCCCTGGTTCTTTCTCCATTCCGCCCAGGGTTATTTCAAGGCCGAGCTCACCCTGGGCGGCAATCTGAACAAAGCCGGGGGAGTCTTCATCGTCTTATGGTTCGCCGACCTGCTGCTGCGCAAATTCAAAGGACCGTTACTGTCGGTGTTGATCAAGGCGGGCACCGAGTCGCTCTTCGTGTATGTATTGCACCTGTTCATCATCTTCAATTCCATTTTCGGCTTCGGGCTAAATCGCTATTTCCACGACTCGATGAACGTGGGACAGGCATTGCTCTTTTTCTTTATCCTGCAAGCGCTGGTATTCGCCCTGTCCTATTTCTACAACTGGCTGAAGGAAAAGCACCCGCCAGCCTGGAGGGTCGTCTTTTACGGTTTCTGGATCGTGTTCATCCTGGTTTTTGTCGTCAGACCCAATTGAACACAGTGGCCCGGCCGCCGGAAATAGAAAAAAGTGTGGTTTTAAGGTATAATGCCACCCGTCCTTTCAGGGCGAACCAAAGATGAAGCGCAAAGAAATCGTATTGATCAAGGAGACGCGGCAGAACGAAGTCGTCAAAAAGATCATGGAGGCCATTGCGCCGTTTTTAAGCATTCGCTCCAGCAACCGGGTGGCCATCAAGATCAACCTCTCCGGCGCCAAGGAAATCTACGCCAACACCCATTACGAGACGGTCGACTCGATGATCCGCTATCTGCGCGACAAGTATGGCATCGCGCAGATCACGGTGATCGAGGGCTCGGACGGGGCTTTTTTTTCAGGTAAAACCACATGGGACATTTTTTACAAATTCAAATACAAGGAGATCGAGATGCAGGGCGCGCAGCTCTGCAACCTCGACGACCTGGCGCACGACCAGGTGCTCAACGTGGAGACCATCAGCGGCCCCCAGCAGGTTTATTTTTGCCGCTTCCCCGCCGATTACCTGATCTCGATCGTCCCGCCCAAGACGCACAACATTTTCCCGGTTTCGCTCTCGGTTCCCAACCTGATCGGTTTCGTGAAACAGGAGCAGCGGGTGCTGATGTTCGGCGCTTCCAACCAGGAGATGAAGCGCATCAATTTCATTCACAGCGAGAAGTATTTCCAGCTGCTGCAGCTGGCCAACCGCAACTTCGTGGCACTGCTGAAGCAGATCCAGCCTTCATTGGTCGTCATCGACGGCCTGTACGGCATGGAGGGCAAGGGCCCGATCAAGGGCAGCCCGGTATTTCACGGTTTTGCCATCGCCAGCGAGGATGCGGTCATGGCCGACGCCCTGGCCACGCACGTGATGGGGTTCAGCGGCGACGACGTTCCCTACCTGGCCCTGGCCAACAGCGAGGGCCTGGGCAACAACCACTGGCAGAACGTCATCGGCGTCGACCCGCAAACGGTCAAATTCCCGTACCGCCCGCACCCGCTGTTCCAGCGCCAGCGCAAATGGCGGGAAGCGAGGAGCCGCAACGAGGGCGCGGCCGGAAAGTCCCCCGCGGGGACGGTTGTAGACAACCAGCCCCCCAAGGGGACGGTCGTAGACGCCCAGCCCGCGGAAAACAGACCGGAAGACCATGAAGAAAACCATTCGCCACAAAATTAAAGCGCTCAAGGAAGGCCGTCTGTCCGAAGCCGATTTCCTGCGTTGGTTGGAAAACCTCCCCTTCAGCAACGACATTCATCTTAAGCTCGATTTTCACCGCAAGCTGCGGCGCGGGATCCCCGAGGTCATCTTCGGCCAGGGAAAGAACGAGGCCCAGCTGCGCTCGATCATCGCCAAGTTCAGGGAGATGGGCGAGAACATCCTGATCACCCGCATTGATGGCGAACGCTACCGAAAACTGCGCAAGAAATGCCCGGGCCTGCACTACCACGCCGCGGCCCGGATCGTGACCTTCAGCGCCAAGCCGGAAATCGTCAACCGCGGGAAAATACTGGTCCTGTCGGCCGGCGCCAGCGACGAGGCTGTCGCCGAGGAGGCCTATGTCTCCTCGCGCTTTCTCGGCAATGGCACCGATAAGGAATACGATGTGGGCGTCGCCTGCCTGCCGCGCGTCCTGCAGATGCGGGAAAAATTCAATGATTACGCCGTGATCATCGTGGTGGCCGGCATGGAAGGGGCGCTGCCGTCGGTCGTGGCCGGGCTGACCTCGACGCCGATCATCGCCGTCCCAACCTCGGTGGGATACGGCAGCAGCTTCAACGGCGTCGCCGCGTTGCTCTCGATGCTCAACTCCTGCGCCGGCGGGATTGCGGTGGTCAACATCGACAACGGCTTCGGCGCCGCCTACCAGGCCACCCTGATCAACCAGAAAATTTCCTGATCGTCTCGATAAAGGTGTTTATCTTGCCCAGGTGGGTCCCCTGCCAGTAGATCTTCCGGCAATGGCAACAGCGCTGGAAGCGCTCCTGGGTGCGGAAGACGTAGGGCGGAACCAACTCCTTGACCCGTTCCTTTTCGATGGCGGCCAGCTCGCCGTTGCAGAGCAAGCAGCGCGGCGGCAGCGCCGCGGGTTCCAGGTGGAAAGCGGCGACGATCTCCAGCAGCTGCTCGCGCGGATGGACCGCTTCAACCAGGCGGCTGGAGCCGCCGGGCATGGCGTCATGCAAGGCCACATCCTTGGTCAGCAGGATGCGCGCTTCTTCGAGGCATATTTTTTTCAGCTCCGCGTCTTCGGCGCGGTTGTCGTAAAAGGCGTCGACGCCCAGCATGCGCAGCCACTTGGCCGTTTTGCCGAGCATGACGTCGCAGGCGAAGCGGGTGGGAGTGGGCATGGAGCTAGAAGGACCTGGAAACTCGGCGTACGGCATACGGTTGACGGTGTACGGCAACCGCAACCAATCGAAGCTCCATGATGATTGCCGTTTTCCTCACCGTACGCCGTATGCTGTCTACCGTAAACCGAGCCCGGTTTGTTCAATATTCCTTATCGGATGACGCCCGCACGGCGCGGTTGTGAGCCCAGCTCCGGATCTTCTTGATCTGCTCTTCCATGGTCGTGGCCATGGGCACGGAATTGCCGAAGATGACGAACAGGTCATCCTCGATCAACTTGCGGTTTTCATTGAACGCCTCGTACATGCCCGAGATGATCACCTGCTCGATTTCCGACCCGGACCAGTTCTTGGTGATCTGCGCCAGCTGGGGGATGTTGAATTTTTTCAAATCGTTGTCGCGCTTGCTCAGGTGGATGGTGAAGATCTCCTCCCGTTCCTTGCGCGTGGGCAGGTCGATGAAGAAAATCTGGTCGAAGCGGCCCCGGCGCAGCAGCTCCGGCGGCAGCAGATCGATGCGGTTGGCCGTGGCGGCGATGAAAATTTCCGAGGTATGCTCCTGCATCCAGGTCAGGAAATAGCCCAGGATGCGCGAGGAGGCGCTGTCCGTGTGCTTGTCGCTGATGCCGCTTTCGATCTCGTCGATCCAGAGCACCGCCGGCGCCACCGAGTCCATGGTCTTCAGGGCGCGGGCGAACACTTCCTCGGCCGGGCCGGCGATCCCGGAGTAGACCAGGTTCATGTCCAGGCGGAACAGGGGCAGGTTCCAGAGGGTGGCGATGATCTTGGAGGCCAGGCTCTTGCCGCAGCCGGTGATGCCCATGGTCAGGACCCCCTTGGGCTTGTCCAGCCCGAATTCACGGGCTTCCTTGCTAAAAGCTTTTTTTCTTTTCTGCAGCCAGTCCTTCAATTTGTCCAGGCCGCCCATGTCATCGAGGGTCAGGACATGGGTGAAGAATTCCAGGACGTTCTCCTTGAGGATCAGTTGTTTCTTTTCCTGGTGGATCTTGTCGATCAGGCCGATGTGGATGCGCGCTTGCCCCTGGAACGCCTTCATGTATGCCTTATAGGCTTCATCCAGGGTCAGGCCCTGGACGGCGACCGCGAAACTCCTTTTCTCCTCGGCGCTGAGCTGGATCTGCACCCCGGCTTTTTCCAGCGATTCCATGAATTTCAGGCAAAGGCCTTCCAGTTCTTCAAAGTCGGGCATTTCGAAAGTGAAGATATCGATCTCTTTTTTCAGCATCGCCGGCAAAAAATCGTCGGCCGACAGCAGAAAAAGGAATTTCTTGTTGTTCTTAAACTGCAGGTAGCATTCACGGATCTTGCGCACCAGCTCCGGCGCGTTGCGCAGCAGCGTGTTCAGGTCCTTGAACACGAAAAATGCCGGCTCGGCGGTCTTGAGGGCGGCGTCAAGGGCCGTGGCGGCATCCCGGCTGTTGGCGACCTTGACCTCGCTGCCGCTGAGCCCGTTGTGGGAGTCCCAGAAAAAGATGTTCTGGCTTTTGAGCACCTGCTGGCAGAGCTTTTTCAGGAAACTTTCCACCCGTTTCTCTTCGTAGGAAATGATCTGCACGATCGGCTGTCCCGCCTGCAGCGAATCCTTAATTTGGTTAATGGACTGGTTCATCGCCGACCTCCCGCGCGGCCGCGCGTTTGATTTTCCATGCGTTCATGGGTGCCTCGTCAGCCGATCCTGAAATTGAGGGCTTTGGAGATAATGGAAAATTCGGCCGGCAATTTCCCGCCCATTTCGCCGTCGTATTCGGTATATACCTCTTCCTGCGACTCGACCTTGATATGCCGGGCTTTGAGCATGAAGACTTTCGGGTTTTTGGCGATCGTCCCGGAGTACAAAAGCGGGGTGTTGCGGATGATCTCCAGCTTTTTCATGTCTCCGACCAGCACCAGGTCGAAAAAACCGTCATCGGCTTCGGCTTGCGGGGCGATGATCATGCCGCCGCCGAAAATCCGGCCGTTGGCCACGGCGCCGATCAGGTATTCGCCCTGCAGCTGCTCCCTGCCGTCGACGGTCAGGGTGACGGTCTTGCTGCGGTAGGTCATCAGCGTGGCCAGGAGGCCGCGGTAATAGGTCAGGGCGCCGCGCCGACCCGACTGCACGTTGGCGATCCTGCGGATCACCTCGGCGCCCAGTCCGAAATCGGCGACATTGATGAAATACTGCTCGTGCGCCGAGGCGCCGCCATAGCTGATTTTGCCGATATCGATTTTTTTGTTTTTCGCGTTCTTGATCAGCGCCGCCGATTTTTCGAACTCCCGGGGGACTTTCATGAAGCGGATGAAATCCGATCCCGTGCCGGAGGGGATCATGCCCAGGGCGGCATCCTGGTTGATGGTTTTTCCGGAGTAATCGCTGAAAAAACCGCTGCTGATTTCGTTCATCGTACCGTCGCCGCCGACGCCGATGATCAGGTCGAAGCCGTCCTTGATCAGTGCCCTGGCGATCTCCGTCGCCTGGAGAGGTTTTTCAGTGAAAACATATTTGAATTCCCGGAAATGCGCTTTGATCGCCAGGCGGATCGTTTCCCATTTTCTTTCGGTTTGACCGCGGGCGGAGAAAGGATTGACGATGACATGGACTTTATTCATGCGGAGTCTCCGCCGGGCGGTAAAAGAATTTTCTGGCGATCAGCCCGGCGATCCCCCCGGCCGCAATGGCCATGAATACGAACAGTCCGACGCTGAGGATCATGATGGCCTTGAACTGGCCGCTTTGCAGGGTGCGGGTCATGTCCGCGTCCAGCAGGGGAGCGATGGCCTTGGCTTTTTCCAGCAGCGCCTCGAGCTTTTCCTGGGTGATGCCGAGGATGGTCATCAGGCTGAGAAAGGCGAACATGGCGCCGGCGACCAGGCCGCTCAAGGCTCCGGCCAGGAACGCGTCGCCCTTGCCAAGCCCCGGGTTCTCCTTGCCGAGCAGGTAGATGGTCAGGGCGGCGCCCAGCGCGATCCAGAGCATGAAAAAGAGGTTGAGCAGGTTGATGACCGGAAAAATGGAGAGGATGCCGGCCGCGCCGCCTCCCAAAAAAACGCTTTTGCCCAGCCCCTTGATTTGTTTGGCTCTGCTTTCTGACAACGTCGCTTCCTAGTTGATGATCTCGATGGCGCCGGTGATGTCGGCCGGCAGCGTGTCGGTGATGATGGTCTTGCCGGCGGCGGTCGTGTATTTGTAGATTTTCATCCTGGCCGGGGTCGAGACGGAAAAGGTGTAGCTCATCCCCATCAGCGACATCACGCGGCGGATGTACTGCTTGGTTTCCCGGTAAGGGGGGACGCCGTTGTACCTGCTGACCGTGTCTTCGCCGGCGTTGTAAGCGGCCAGGGTCAGGGGAATGTTCTGGTTGTATTTCTGGTAGAGATATTTCAAATGCTTCACGCCGGCTTCCAGGTTGTCGCCGGCATTGTAGCGGTTGTATACCCCGTATTGGCGGGCGGTATCCTTCATCAGCTGCATCAGCCCCACCGCGCCCTTGCGCGAAACGGCAAAGGGGTTGAAGCTGGATTCGGCCTTGGCCACGGCGATGACCAGGTCCTCGCGCAGGTCGTGCTTCTGGGTCAGGGACTGGATTTTTTCCTTGTACGGGACGGGAATCACGGTGGAATGGGAAGAGGGCAGGAAGTCGATGGTTCCCTTGCGGATCGATTCGGGATCCATGGTATTGGTCAATACGATATGGCCGTTCTTGTCCTGGCGGACGATCAGGCCGGCATAAAGGCCGCCGCTGCACAGCCAGGCAACCAAGAGAGCTGCTATTTCACGTTTCATGGCGGTCTTTTAGCAGGCGGCTGATTTTGCCCTTGAATTCCTCCGCTTCGGCGATGGCTTCGCCGCCGGCCTGGGCGAAATCCTTTCGGCCGCCTCCCTTGCCCATAACCATGGGCGCAATCTTCTTGATTATTATATTCGCGTTGAATTCGGCTGTCAAGTTCGGGTGGACCGCGACGGCGATCAGGGATTTCCCCTCCAGGTTGGCAAAGAGGACGGCGATTCCCTGGATGCGGTTCTTGACGGCTTCGGCCAGGTCGCCGAGCTGCTGGCGGTCGGCGATATCGACCTGGCCGATCACGGCCTTGGCACTGTTCAGCTGGAGCGCCTGGCCGATCATCCCGTCAATGTCCTGGCCCACGGCCGGGGTCTCCTTCTTGGACTGTTTTTCCCTTTCGCGCAGGCGCGTTTCCATATTTTTGAGGAAATCGAGGATCGTTTCGGCTTTCTGGCCAAAATGGCCGAGGAGCTGGCCGAAGATATGGAACGTTTTTTGCTGGTACAGGAAGGCCGGCTCTCCGGCCGCGGCTTCGATCCGGCGCACGCCGGCGGCGATAGACGCTTCGCTGACGATCTTGAAAAATCCGACTTCACCGCTGGCCTGCAAATGGGTGCCGCCGCATAGTTCCCTGGAAAAATCGGCCATGGCGACCACCCGGACCGTATCGCCGTACTTTTCATCGAAAATGGCGATGGCGCCGCTGGCGACGGCTTCCTCGTAGCCCTGGACGGTTTTGGCCACGGAGATGTTTTCCCTGATTTTGGCGTTGACCGCATACTCGACTTTTTCCAATTCTTCCGCGCTCAAGGCATTGTAGTGCGTGAAATCGAAACGGAGCTTGTCGGGACCGACGCGCGACCCGGCCTGCTTGACGTGCAGGCCCAGCACCTCGCGCAAGGCGGCTTGCAGCATGTGGGTGGCGGTATGGTGGACGGTGATGTGGCGGCGTCGCTCTTGGTCCACTTCCAGCCAGGCATGATCCTTCAGCCGCAGGGTGCCTTTTTTCAACACCACCTGATGCAGGACGGCGCCGGCCGGCGTTTTCTTGCTGTCAACGACCTCGAAAAAAACGCTGTCGTTCTTGCCGCTGCCGCTGTCGCCGACCTGGCCGCCGCTCTCGGCGTAGAACGGCGTGCGGTCGAAGATGAGGACGCCCTTTTCGCTTTCCTCCATCTGCTGGGCCTCGTTGCCGTCGACGTAGATGGCGAGCAGGCCGGCTTCGAGCTGGAGTTCGTCATAGCCCCTGAACTCGGTCGTCCAGCGCTCGCTGTTCTTTAGCGTGCCGATCTCCTTGCGCTTTTGCTGCAGGCTGAGCCGCGAGCGGTCTTTTTGCCCCTGCAATTCGCGCTGGAAAGCCTCGACATCGATGCCAATGCCCTTTTCCATGGCCAGGTCGCGGGCAAAATCGAGGGGAAAGCCGTAGGTATCGGAGAGGCGGAACAGGTCGCTGCCGGAGAGCAGCGGCTGCTTTTTTTCGCCGGCCGTTTGCAGGAGTTCTTCGAATATTTTCAGGCCGTTGACCAGGGTGCGGTTGAAACGCTCCTCTTCGGCGCCGATCACCTTGCGGATGAACTCCTGGCTGTGTTCCAGCTCGGGATAGAAAGGCTTCATGACGGCGATGACCGCGGCGCTGATCCGGTCCAGGAAATTGCCCTTGAAATTCAGCGCCTTACCGTGCTTGACGGCCCGGCGCAGCAGCCGGCGCAGGACGTAGCCGCGGCCGTCGTTGGCCGGCATGATGCCGTCGGCGATCAGGAAGGTCAGGGCGCGGATGTGATCGGCGACCACGTTCAGGTCGACCTGGAGCGCCGGATCCAGGGGATCGACGCCGGCCAGGGCGGCGGTGTGCTCGATGATCGGCTTGAAAAGATCGGTGCGGTAGTTGCTGGAAACGTTCTGCAGGATGGCGGTCAGGCGCTCCATGCCCATGCCGGTATCGATCGCCGGGGCCGGAAGCGGGAGCAGGGCGCCCGTTTCATCGCGGAAATACTGCATGAAGACCAGGTTCCAGATCTCAACATAGCGGCGGTTGCCGTCAACGAACCCGGCCGCGCCGAATTCCGCGCCGCGGTCGTAATGGATCTCCGAGCAGGGCCCGCAGGGGCCGGTTTCGCCCATCTGCCAGAAATTGTCCTTCTCGCCCAGGCGAACGATCCTCCGCTCCGGGATGCCGATGCCCTCCTGCCAGATGCGGAAGGCTTCGTCATCGTCCTTGAAAACGGTGATCCACAAGCGGTCGGGCGGCAGATGGTAATGGCCGGTGAGCAGCTCCCAGGCGTAGGCAATGGCCTTTTCCTTGAAATAGTCGCCGAAGGAGAAATTGCCGAGCATTTCGAAAAAGGTGTGGTGAAAATCGGTCTTGCCCACCTCGTCGAAATCGTTGTGCTTGCCGGACACGCGCATGCATTTCTGGATGCTGACCGCCCGCTTGTATTCGCGCTTTTCCTCCTGGAGAAATACCCCCTTGAACTGGTTCATGCCGGCATTGGTGAACAGCAGGCTCGGGTCCTTGGCCGGGATCAGCGGCGACGACAGGACTCGCTGGTGCTTTTTTTTGCCGAAGTAATCAAAAAATATGCGCCGGATCTCGGAATGGCTGGCCATTATTCGATTTCCAGCAGATGGTGATCGTGGGTCGGATCCTCGGGCATTTTTTTCGGCTTTTCGCCGTTGCCGATATCGGACATCCTTTTTTCCATTTCCTCCATCGACATGTCCTTGGTGCTCTGGATGCCGATTTTCTTGAGCTTGAATTCGTCGGGGTTGGAGGCCCACTTCAGCGCTTCCTCGAACGAGATCAAGTTCTTGAGATAGAGGAAATACAGCGACTGGTCGAAGGTCTGCATGCCGTACTGCGAGATGCCCTGGGAGATGGCTTCCTTGATCAGCTTGGTCTTCTCCTGGGTCACGATGCAGTCCTGGATGAAGGGCGTGTTGATCAGGATCTCGACGGCCGGCACCCGGCCCTTGCCGTCGCTGCGCGGCAGCAGCCTCATGGAGATGATCGACTTCAGGACCGACGCCAGCTGGATGCGGATCTGCTTCTGGTGATGGGGAGGGAACATGGAGATGATGCGGTTGATGGTTTCCGGGGCATCCAGGGTGTGCAGGGTAGAGAGGACCATGTGGCCGGTTTCGGCGGCCAGCAGCGCGGTCTCGATGGTCTCCAGGTCACGCATTTCTCCGACCAGGATGACGTCGGGATCCTGGCGCAGGGCGCTGCGCAGGGCCTTGGCGAAATCGTTGGTGTCCGAGCCGACCTCCCTCTGGTTGATGATGCTCTTTTTATCGCGGTGCAGGTATTCGATCGGGTCTTCGATGGTGACGATATGCTCGTTGCGGTGGAGGTTGACGTAGTCGATCATGGCGGCCAGCGAGGTGGATTTGCCGCTGCCGGTCGTTCCGGTGACCAGGATCAGGCCGCGCATCTCCTGGGAAATCTTTTCGAGCACCAGCGGCAGGTTCAGGTCGACGATGCTTTTGATCTGGGTGGGAATGATCCGTAAGACCATGCCCACGGCGCCGCGCTGGTAAAAGACATTGCAGCGGAATCGTCCCAGGCCGGGGATGCTGTAGGCCATGTCGATCTCGTGTTCGCGCTTGAATTTTTCCTTTTGCTCGCTGTTCATTATGGCGAACGCCATGGCGATCGTGTCTTCGGGCATCAGGCGCTTCAGTTCGACCAGCGGATGCAGGGTGCCGTCGATGCGGATCACCGGGTGGTTGCCGACCTTGAGATGCAAATCCGACGCATTTCGTTCAACGCTGATTTTCAGCAGATCGTCAATGCTCATGAATGACTCCCATTTTGTTTAGCAATTATACTTAATTTATTATACAACAACTGGCCGCAAACACAAAAAACAAACATCCTGCACGCTCGCTTTTTTGCCTTGCCCAAGCTGTTTCTGTTATAATTGGCGCATGCGGATATGGACGACTCCGGCGATGATCTGCCTGCTGCTGACGGCCGTTTCCTGTTCGGCCGGGAAAAGCATCCGCAGCGAACCTCCATCCCCCAAGGGGACGGTCGTAGACGCCCAGCCCCCCAAGGGGACGGTCGTAGACTCCCAGCCCTCCGAGCCGGCTCCCAAGGAGGAAATCCGCAGCAGCGATTTATATCAGACGGGGACAGCTTCGTGGTACGGCGATGATTTTCACGGCAGGCTCACCGCCAACGGCGAGATTTACGACATGAACAAACTCACCGCCGCCCACCAGACCCTTCCTTTTCATACGCTGCTGGAGGTGGAAAACCTGGAAAACGGGCAGAAAGTGCTGGTGCGCATCAACGATCGCGGGCCTTTTTTGAAGGACCGGATCATCGATCTGTCGCGCCAGGCAGCTCAGAGGCTGGGCATGGTCGAGAAGGGAACCGCGCCGGTCACCCTCCGCCTGGTCCGCTGGTTGGGTAACGGGCTGCTTGCAGGCGTCCCAGATAGGGGACTGTCTAAAGACGGACCCGAAGGGGTCCTGGCTCAAGGCGGCCCAGAAGGGGGCCCAACCGACGGCGCATGCTGCGTGCAGGCGGGGGCATTCTCTTTGCGCGAGAATGCCGAAGATCTGCTGGTAACGCTGGGAGAAATTTTCCCCGACCTGCGCTTCCGGGTCGTCGTTGAGGATGGCATGTTCAAGGTGCTTTCGATGGGATTGCCTGCAGCGGCGCGTTGCCAGGCGATCATCGACAGGATGGCCGAGTATCATCTGCCGGCTTTTGCCAGGAAGCCCTGCCCGGAGAAAGCGGAATGAATTCAACGCGGCCATTGTCCGTTTGACATCCATGCTTGAAATTGTTTTATTTTTTATTTATAATTCCGGAAGAGAGTTTTATGTTTTAATGGGGTAATGAGAAAAATGGCAACTGCGGCGTTTGCAAGTGATTTTTAGCATGCTTGAAGAATCGGGCACCGGCTTGGAAAAATCCCTTGTGCCGGAGCATACCAGCGATGAGCTGGCCAAGAAGATCCTGATCGTGGAAGACGATCCGGTGGAGCGCGAGGCGCTTGAGGAATTCCTGCAGTTGAACGATTTCATGGTGCTTTCGGTAGCCAGCGCCGCCCAGGCGCTGAAAATCCTGAAAAAAACGGATTTCGACCTGGTGCTCACCGACCTGGTCATGCCCGAGATGGACGGCATTTCCATGACACGTGCCATCCGTGACATGGGCAAGGACATCCCGGTTTTGGTCATGACCGGTTTTGCTTCGATCGAGTACGCGGTCGAGGCAATCAAAGCCGGGGCCACCGATTTTATCACCAAGCCGCTCAAGCTCGACCATGTCGTTTTCATCATCAACCGCGTGCTGGAGACCCGCTCGCTGAGGATAAAAGCCATGGAAACGGAGTACTACAAGGACCTTTCCAACCGCGATGAGTTGACCAAGATCAGCAATTACCGGCACTTCAACTACGTGCTGCAGCTGGAGATCGACCGCCAGCTACGCTACCATCGGCCGTTGACCCTGCTGATCATCGACATCGACGACTTTAAAAAATGCAACGATGCCCACGGCCACCTGACCGGGGATATGGTCCTGGTCAAGGTGGCTTCCCTGCTGACCACCCAGATCCGCAGCTGCGATTTCGTCGCCCGCTACGGCGGAGACGAATTTACCGTCATCCTGCCTGAAATCTCGGAGAAGGAAGCCCTGCCGGTGTGCCGCCGGATCATGAAATCAATCGCCGCTTGCGAGTTTCAGTCGTTTGAAAAAAAGGCCATCGGGCCGCTGAGCGTGACCATCGGCATCGCCTCCTTCCCGACCCACGCTGTCGTCGGCAGGGAATTGATCGAAAAGGCCGACCAGGCCATGTATTCCGGAAAAAGGGCCGGCAAAAACTGCATCTGCATTTTTGGCGACGAGATCAATATTCTGCACTGAGCGCAAGCGGAATAAAAAAAAGCGGATGAAGGCCGGCGTTTATTTGCCCAGCGTGGCTACCATGACCGCCTTGATCGTATGCACCCGGTTCTCGGCTTGGGGGAAAACCTGGGCGTGTTTGCTTTCGAAGATTTCCTCGCTCACTTCGCAGATGTCGGGGAACTGCTTGGCCAGCTTTGTTTCGCTGTTGTGGAAGGCGGGCAAGCAGTGGAGGAAGGTGCATTCCGGGTTGCCGGTCTGGTCGAACAATTTGCGGTTGATCTGGTAGCCTTTCAGCAGTTTGATGCGTTCGGGGATCTGTTCCTCTTCGCCCATCGACGCCCAGACATCGGTGTAGACCACGTCGGCGCCCTTGACGCCGGCGCCGATGTCGTCGGTGATGGTGATGATGGCGCCCCTTTCCACGGCGAACTCGCGGCATTCGTTGACCAGTTCCCTGGCCGGGAAGAGCGTTTTGGGGGCGACGATGCGGAAATCCATGCCCATTTTGGCGGCGCCGATCATCAGCGAATTGGCCATGTTGTTGCGGCCGTCTCCCACGTAGACGAAGGTGATGCCCTTCAGGCGTCCCTTGACCTCGAGCACGGTCATGAAGTCGGCCAGCACCTGGGTCGGATGGTAGAGATCGGTCAGGCCGTTCCAGACCGGCACGCCGGCGTATTGCGCCAGTCCCTCCACGGTTTCGTGCTTAAAGCCGCGGAACTGGATGCCGTCGAACATGCGGCCCAGGACTCGGGCCGTGTCCTTGACCGTTTCTTTCTTCCCCAGCTGGATGTCGTCCTTGCCGAGGTATTCGGGATGAGCGCCCTCGTCGACGCAGGCCACCACGAAGGCGCAGCGGGTGCGGGTCGATGGCTTTTCGAATATCAGGGCGATGTTCTTCCCCTCCAGGTTTTTCCCCCTCAGCCCGGCGTACTTGTCCTGTTTCAATTTGATGGACAATTGCAGCAGGAAATCGATCTCCTCCGGGGTGTTGTCTTTCATGGACAGAAAATGTCTTCCTTTCAGGTTGAATGGCATGGGTTGACCTCCAAGAAAACCCATATTACCGCAAATCGTTCATTTTGGCAACTGGGCGCGGGCATCGTTTCTTGACAGGCGCCGCCGCTTTTGCTATAGTACGTGCGACCGATTCCGGTCGACACCGATGAACCAGGACGACGTCGAAATAAAAATCATCACGCGCGCGGATCGCGATTCCGTTAAAAAACTGTACCAGGAAGCCGGCTGGTGGCAGCAGGAAGACGATACGGCCGACGGCTGCGCCTGGATCGATACCCTGGTACGCCAATCCTTTTGTTTTGTCGGCGCTTTCCGCGGCGGCGAACTGATCGGCATGGGCCGGGCCGTCTCCGACGGGATCAGCGACGCCTACATCCAGGACGTGGTGGTCCAGCATCAGTTCCGCCAGGCCGGGATCGGCCAGCGCATCATCGAAAAAATAGTCGACTACCTGCGCGACCGCCGCATCGGCTGGATCGGCCTGATCGCCGAGCCGGGCACGCGCCCCTTCTACCAGCGCCTCGGGTTTGCCGCCCTGGAGGGCTACACGCCCATGAAGCTGGGCGAAAAAAAAGAAAACCCATGCTGAAAGTCAAGCTGGATGATTTTTCCCCGGTTCGGCTCGCCGACAAGAAGACCATCCTGCCGCTGCTGCTGGCCAACGACATTTTTTTCTGCGACTACAGCTTCGCCAACCTGTTCATGTGGGGCGATATCTTCAAGACGCGCTGGCTGTTCCTGGAAAACCGGCTCTGGATCTACAACGGCTACGATGACCTGATGCTGATGCCGGTGGGCAAGGCGCTGACGCTGCCCGGACTGGTCGCGGCCTCCGACATGCTGCGGCGCGCGGGCAAGAGCGGCAACTTCGTCCTGGTCGACCCGGATTTTGTCAAGGACAATCCCCGCCTGGGCGATTTCTTCAAGGTGACCATCGACCTGGACAACGGCGATTACATCTATGCCAGCCAAAAGCTGGTCGATCTCGCCGGCAACAAGCTGCACAAAAAACGCAACCTGATCAACCAGTTCCTGGCTCTGTACCCCGATTACGTCAGCCTGCCGCTCCAGCCTTCCGACCTGGACGCCTGCCTGGAGTTGTCCGAGAAATGGTGCCGGATGCGCACCTGCGTGGAAAACGATTTCAACCACGAGACATCGGCGCTGAAACGGGCATTGGGCAACTTCGGCGACCTGGAGCTGCAGGGCTTGAAGATTTCCGTCGGCAACGAGATGGCCGCTTTTTCGGTCTTCTCGCAACTGAGCAGCAACATGGCTGACGTGCACTTTGAAAAATTCGCCCCCGAGCTCAAGGGCATCGGCCAGCTGATCAACTGGGAAACGGCGAAGGCACTTTCCCCCAGGTACAAGTACATCAACCGCGAGCAGGACTTGGGTATCGAGGGGTTGCGCCAGGCCAAGAAGTCGTACGACCCGGAATATATCGTCAGCGCCTATTTACTGGAAAGAATAAAATAGCCCGCCGCGGGTTTATTGCTCGGGCTCGCGCGAGATCACCCCTTTTTCGATCAGCAGGTCCATCTGTTTGTTCACCAGGTCGGCGAAGCGCAGGAAATGGGGGATGGTCATGTGGGCGTAGGTATGGATGTTGACCCGGGTGGGTTCCTTCACGTCGCGGATGCCCATGCCCAGGCAGATCTCCTCGGGGTTGACGTTGAAGGAGACCAGGTTGGCGTAGACATGCTCGGCATAAAGGTCGATGATCTCTATTTTTTCCTCTTTCTTTTCCATTTTCTTCTCCATGGTGGCTCCTTGTTGCCCGCTTAGCCGAAGCTCTTTTTTTCGAGTTTTTTAAGGACCTTGTACAGTCTCTTTTCGTCCGCGCTGAGCACGATCCGGCTGTTGCGCTGCGTCTGCTCGTCCTTGCGGATCACGTTCATGTCCACGTTGAAACCCAGTTTCTTGAAGGCCCTTTGGATGCCCGTGTGCCTGCGCAGAAGGGCTTCGTAGCTGATGACGATGCTCTTGGGGATGTTCTCGTGGGCGGCGATCAGTGCGTTGTTGTTGTCGAACCAACTGAGCTTGAACTGCGAAATGCCGCGCTTGTACATGCTGGAGCGGACGTCGGCCGGGTTGCGGAAAATGAAGACCACGCGGATCTTCTTGTCCTTGGCGATGTGGCGGAAGAAGAAGAGCGCCGGGACATGGACGATCTTCAGCCCGGTCAGCCCGCCGCCGCTGTTCAAACGTTCGATGATCTTGTTCAGCTCGACGACGTTCTCCTCGGTCATGGCTTTGTCGATCAGCTTTTTTTCCAGTTCCTTCCCCAGCTCCAGTTCGAAGTACCCCGACTTGTTGTATTCATCGCCCCCGAAATCGCTGGGAAAATCGACGCCGGCGCTCTTGAGCAACTGGCAGGCCAGCGAGGTGCCGCTGCGCGGATGGCCGACGACAAAAATTCCGTTCTTCAGGACCTTGGGCCTGATTTCTTCCTTGCTGGGCGCTGTCTGGTTCTCCACGGCAACCTCCTGTCCATGCCGGAACGGCAAAAGCCCATTATAGCATACGGCGGCGGGTTTCGAAAAACGCCATGACCAGTTTTCATATCCCCCCGGCCCCCAGCGGGGGCCACCCCCCTTGGTAAGGGGGGTTAAGAAAGATAAAGAGGTTTATATTATTTGTGATCGGTAATTGAGATTGTACTAATCTTTTTACAAACCTCGGGGAAATGATTTTTTACATCATTATTGGCAATCCTAATTATCCTCAAACCATATCCCTCTAAAATACGTGATCTTTCTGCATCATATTTCTTGCCGATTTTAGGGCAATAGAAGTCGACAATGAAATTATCAATCGGCCGTTGACGAAGCACCCTGTATTTAAAATGACGCAACAGACCTAGCCACAGCTTTATTTCAGAAACGGTCATGTTCTTGCGCATAGCCCGGGCCCGTTCAACTAAATCCGGGTTATAAGGCAGATGAAACCCTGTCGAGATTAAGTCTCTTTCTTTTAATGTTTCTTGGTCCCAATCCAACGATTACTTCCCCTTTTAGTATCATAACAGAAAATCCTTTTTTTATCCTTTTCATTCCCCCCTTATTAAGGGGGGGTAGGGGGGATCTCTTAAACTGGCCATTGCCTTTATCCCCCCGGCCCTCTAAAGGTGCAGACAAACCATATTCGCCAGAACTGGCGAATGGTTTGTGCTGCCTGCTGGGGCCACCCCCCTTACCAAGGGGGGTTAGGGGGGATCTCTTTATCCAGGCTCCAACAGAGCTGCTTTGATTTTAGTCTGCCGATCAGCTACAATCGATGGAGATGGAAAAGTTCAAGACCCTTTTGCATGAGGACGCGCGTTCCATGCAATTCTCCCTGGACCACAAGGACAATCGGGAGTACTCGCTGAAGAGAAGGGGAGGCGTGCTGATCCGGAGCTTTGACGGCCGCTGGCACAGCCGGGCCTTTGAGACCATCGCAAGCGACGAGGTGAACCGGCACATGGCGTGGAAGCCGGGCGGACGGCCGCTTCCCGTGCACCTGGCCGAAACGGCCGGGAAGATCATGGCCGACCACCGTCTGCTGATCGATTTTCTGAGCCGCCTCGGCCTGCAGGAGTGGCAGCTGCTTTTCCGCTCCCGGCACTGCCTGCGCACCATTCAGAACACGCACCGTCAGGAGCGGCGCGCCGCCACCAACCTGCACAGCGTTTCGATCAGGCTGAAAATAAAGAACCAGCCGCTGGCGGTGGAAATCGGCGAAGGCTCCAGCGACGCCTTGAAATTCAACCTGGACGGCTTGCAGCGGCGCGTCAGCGAAGCGGTCGAGCACGACAGGAACTGCCGCCAGCTGGCCTTCAACAGCCAGGTGCCGGTGGTGCTGCAAGCCGGCGAGGGCGCCATCCTGTTCCATGAGATTCTCGGGCACTCGCTGGAAGCCGATTACGTCTTTCACGGCTTTTCTCCCTTCGTCCGCCGCGACCTGGGCAAGACCATCGCCCCCGAGGCCCTGACCGTCCTCTGCCAGGACAGCCGCGATCCTTTTTTCAGGGATGCATCGGTGGACGACGAAGGCGAAACCTGCCCATCACCGCTGCTGGTCGAGAACGGGGTCCTGCGCCGCTTCATCGCCGACTACCATTATCAAAAAATGCTGCGCCTGCCCGAAAGGGGGCATGCCCGGCTGGAGGACTTCAGCTGCATCCCGCTGCCGCGCATGTTTGCCATCTATGTCCAACCCGGCGCCTATTCGGCCGAGGAGATCTTGGCTTCGACTCCGTACGGCATCTATGCCAGGGAATTCGGGGACGGCGGGCTCGATTTCGGCGCCGGCCGTTTTTTCTTCCACATCCGCCAGTCTTACCTGATCGAAAAGGGGCGCCTGACCGCGCCGCTCGGCAGCCTGACCGTCAGCGGCCGGATCCGGGAAATCCTGAACGACATCGGCATGGTCGGCAACGATTTCAAGTATGACCGCGGCATCAGCTACTGCCAGAAGAACGGCCAGACCCTGCCGGTGCGGGTCGGGCAGCCGACCATCAAGATCAATAAGCTGTTCGTCAACGGTGGGCCCAGTGCTTGAAACAGTTTTAAGAACGGGAAAGGAAGCGGGTTTTTCGACCGTTGAGGCCTTCGGCGAAAAAGCCTGGCGCTGGGAAAGCGAAGGCAACGAGCCGCCGCTGGCCGCCCATGAAGTCCAGAGCAACCGGCTGCTGGCCAGGGCTTTTCGCGACAGTGGCGATCCCTCGGGCTTCAGCCTTTCCAATCCCGACGCGCGCGCGATCAAAGGATACTTTTCCAGCCTGAGCGCGGCTTCGGGCCCCGACAACAAAAAAAACTACGCCCAGCTGCTGCCGCGGAGCGCCACCAAGACCAAGCTGGCCATTTACGACCCAACGATCGAGGCGTGGGA
>JAPKZL010000080.1 GCA_026393795.1 Candidatus Aminicenantes bacterium
GTGGCGAAAAGATCGGCTCTTTACGAAACCACGCCGCTGGGCATGCCCGGGGCCAGTTTGTTTTTCAACCTGGTGCTGGCGCTGGAATCCCGTCTGAGCCCGCAAGGCCTGCTGGCGGCATGCAGGGAGTATGAATCCTCGCAGGGGCGCGATCTGAAAAACTCCCATTATCAAGACCGGCCGATCGATATCGATATACTTTTGGCCGGCGATACGGTCATCGCTTCGCCGGAATTGACCATACCCCATCCGCGGCTTTGCGAAAGGGGTTTCGTGCTGGTGCCCTTGTTCGAGATTGCACCCAAGCTGGTCCACCCCCTGGAAAAAATCAGACGACTGAAATAGGGGGTCAGTCCAGCGGAAAGTCGTCCAACTTGCGGATATGGGCTTCGTCGGCCAGGTTCAGGCTGGCGAATAATTGCTTTATTTGCGGATCAATGACATTCATAAAAAAAGTGTGGTGTTTTTCTACCAGATTGCGCTCCAAATCGAGAGCCAGATTTATAAGATCGGTGGGAGTTAATTCTTGATGCTTTTCGTTAAAATATTTTTTGGTTTTTTCCGATAACTGAAGGAAATCGGCAATTGTTTTTTCGGCTTCGGGGTTTTCCACAAAAGCGTCTTTGCCTTGTAGAAAAATGTTCTGCATCAATTCGATCTGCTTGCAGTGCATTTTTTCTTCTGCAGAAAGTTCCATGAACAGGTCTGAAAGTGTCGGCCGTGAAACGGAAATGCTCAAGCCGATCAGGGCATAGAGTTCCGCAGTGTCTGTTTCAACAGCCTTCAGCAGGTAAAAAGTTTTTTCCAGTGACATTTTTCCCCTCCCTTGGCTCCTTATTTGTTGCGGGTGATATAAAGATAGCGCTTGACCTTGTTGGTCGGCGTCTTTTCGAAAGGCTCGGGGTGCTCAAGGATCTTGCTGATCTGCGAGAACGCCGGCAGTTGGGTGTTGATGCGCCCGCGGGCCTGCTCCAGGATATCCTCAGTCAGTTTGCGCGCTTCAGCGTCGTTGAGTTTGTTGCGTTCGAATTCGCGGTCCAGCACGTCGTAATCCAAATAGGCCTTGACCTGCAGTTTACCGTTGCTTTCAAAAACCACGACCTCCTGAAAACAGGGTTCCTGCAGGATTTTCTGTTCGATGGCTTCCGGATAGATGTTTTCTCCGGAAGGGCCGATGATGACATTCTTGCAGCGCCCCTTGATGAACAGGTAGCCTTCAGCGTCGAAAAACCCCAGGTCGCCGGTTTTCAGCCAGCCGCCTTTCAGGAAAACATCGGCTGTGGCGTCGGGGTTTTTGTAATAGCCGGACATGACGATGGGGCCGCGGACGATGATCTCGCCGATGCCGCTCTGGATGTCGGGTTCATGGATCAACATTTCAATGCCCGGGATCGGCTTGCCGCAGGAGCCGACCTTTACCTGGCCGAAAGGATTAATGGTCATGATTGGCGCAGTTTCGGTCATGCCGTAGCCGGTGGAATAGCTGATGCCGGCGTCGCGCAGGAACACTTCGAC
>JAPKZL010000081.1 GCA_026393795.1 Candidatus Aminicenantes bacterium
TTGATTTTTTCTAGAGATTTGTTCGTGATGAGAATTTCTAGTCGATCAGCACCAGGCCGTAACGATTCTGCTGCTCGTCCTTTTTTTTCAGGACATGGCAGGGAAAGCCAAGCTGGCGGGCGGTTTTGTACATGTCGATTCCGAACAACTGGTCGCAGGGGCGTATCTTTTCGGGGAAAGGGCACTCTTTGCCCAGCTCCAAAGCGCAGCTTTCGCAAAAGTTGCAGCAGCGGATGGCGCTGGCGAAATAATAGCCGTCAAGGAAAGCCGCCCGCTCGATTTCCAGCGACGCCCGGGTCAGCTCGCGGGCATCGTGCGCATGCAGGAGCAGGATGCGCGTGTAGCAGCGGATCATTTCGATCCGCTCATTGAATGTGGTGCCCCTGGCGCTGCACTTGAGGTTGTCGTTGCCGTTGCTGTCGCAGCCCCAGCGGCATTTCAACTGGACGCGCTTGTCGAAATATATTTGTTGGGGAGTGATCAGGACGGCATCCTCCATTTTAAGTTTTTTTGCCAGCTGCAGATATTTTTCCATGCGTTCATCATACACCCCGGCCGCCGGCGGTTGCAACCGGTTGCCCTTTTAAGTATCGGGGAGGTGCTCCCTTCTGGGACAGACAAATACAATCCGCCAAAGTCGGCGGATGATTTGTGCTGCTTTCTTGTCGACTTTGCCAAAACAAGGGAAAGATATCGGTAGCAAGTCTATGATTAGAACATATAATTTGATAAACTGATCTCCTTTCAGGCCGATTAAGGAAAGCAGCAATGAAACGCCGGGCACTGTTTTTTGCACGCACAATTTAAAAATAAGACACACTAAAGACGCGCTTCGTCCGTCGATATCAGTGAACAGCATGAATGATCGACCAGCAGAAAACATGGATGCCAGCAGCCGGCTCGAGCAGGCCTACAAGAGCGAAAAGCCGCGTCTCCTGGCCCGGGTGCGCGCCGCCGGGCGCAGCCTTGAAGAGGCCGAGGACCTGGTGCATGACGTCTATGCCGAAACCCTGGCGCGCCTGCCCCTGGCGGCCGACATCCGCAACCTGCCGGCCTGGATCAATTCGCTGTTCACCCGGCGGCTGATCGACGCCTGGCGGCACGAGAAAGTGCGCCAAGCCTCCGGCGAGACCGACGTGGCCGAAGAGACCTTGCGCGAGATCATCAAGGGCGCGGGACTCGATCCCCATGAAGCGTATGTCAGGGAGTGCCTGGTGGACGCCCTCAACGACGCCCTGCGCGTCCTGCCTGCGGCCCAGCGTCAGGTGGTGGAAGCCCAGGTGTTCGGCGACATGACCTTCCGCGAGATCGCGGCGGCTACCGGCGAGAGCATCGATACCCTGACGGCGCGCAAGCGCTACGCCCTGCGCAACCTTTCCCGCGCCCTGCGGCACTGGATCGACGGATGAACGGGCACAACGGTACCGGCCCAAGCGGCCGTGCCCGAAGCGATAATTTTTACCGGGGCACACCCGGAGGAGGCATAAAATGTCTGATCATGAGAATGATTGCAAACGGAGTCCGGATGATGCCGGCGCAAAAGACTCGGAGAAATCAGGAGTGTCGTACTGCCGTCCCGGACAACATCATGGACACGGCGGCGATTGCGACGGCCCGGGCTGGTGGGAGGAGCGCAGCCTGCCCCAAAAAATAATGATGGGCATCGGCTTCGGTATCCTGGGGATCGGTTTGCTCTTCCTTTGCGGCTGGGTCGTGATGCTGCTGTGGAACTGGTTGATGCCCGACATCTTCGGACTCAAGCGCCTGACCTACTGGCAGGCCTGGGGCTTGTTGATCCTGTGCCAAATTCTCTTCAAGGGCTTCGGCTCGGGGCACGGCAACGGCCGCAGCGACCGCAAGCGCCGCCGGCATTTGCGCCGCTACATGCGCGAGGAGCAGGCGGCCATGAAAGAGGCGCATGAAAGCGAGTGAAAAAAGGAACGCAAGGGATTTGGTGTCTGGTCTTACATTATGACATTAAATTTGCTAGGATGATTCAGTGTTGAAGAGCTCCATAATAATGAAGCTGCGGAGGGTGAGGAAAAAATATGTGGGTGCTGACCAAGAAATGGTGGATCATTTCGGGCATGCTGCTGGCCCTGATACATCCACCGATGCATCCTTAAATTAAAGACTGTAATTTATGCAAAAAAGCAAGCACCGTCCATGACCGTCAAGGCAATAATGAAAGACCTGACCCCAATGTCTTTGAGGTAGTGATGATCTTGCCATATTGGCTGGAATGAAAAAATATAAATTTCTAAAGACTTTCCCCAAAGCTGTAAGACTTTCTCGTAAAATATCACTCTCATTCACAGACTCAGAAAATCTATTTAGTAATTCCTTGAAGAATTTCAATGCCAGGTATTGATATTTCAAAAATGGTTCTTTAAAATCACATCATAGGAGAAATAGATTTTTCTGTCAGTATAACCCGGCCAGGAAAACTGTAAGGGAAAATTGGCAGGCGAGAAATGGGAGGCAGATCTTGCAGGCGGCTTTACTATCATTATTAGCAATACAAGTCTGCCTGCCCCACCCCCAGTTCAAGCGCCCAAGGAGGGAGTTGACCAATGAAATCAAATTTCAGAAAGCGATTTGACCCGTGGATCTCCAAATCGGTTTTAGCCATCGTTTTCGGCATGCTGGGATTGAGCGTGGCGTTGACCGGCATCGGAGTTCCTGAAACCGGCTATCCGCCCAATCTTCCAATTGGCAGTCAATGCGCTGAAGGTACATCGCCTTATGAAAATGTGGAGGGGATCACTCAGAAAGCGATCGGTTCCGGCATCGTGATGGCGTCGATTGGCAAAAGAATATCAGCGGACCTTGTTTTGATGACGTATGACGGAGCGAACTTCAGCTACAAGATCGGATGGGACTATCATTCTGCCAACATATACGTGCCCTCTTCGGCGTGGACGGCGCCCTTTACTGTCGCTGGAAATCCTGTTGCGGCGGTTTCACCAACATTGAAATGGAGGCCGCAGACGGCGTCAATGGCCGTGGCAGACATCGATAAAAATGGACGGCCGGATTTCGTGTTTGTCGCCTATGGCGCTACTGCAATTGTATTGTCGTCCGGCGAGGTCCGTGCACCAGCCAAGTTTTACTACAAAATTGGCTGGAATGCCGACGAAAACGGATATGTCTCAGCGTGGAGCGATTTTATTTCCGTGTCTGGCATTGGCAATAAGGTGGATGGCATTGGCGTGGCCATGGAAGACCTCGACCGGAACGGCTCTTTGGACATGATGCTGATGGTCTGCAGACAGAATGCTTTCTTTTTCAAAAACGGGAGAGACCTTAGCGCTGATGGCAAAGTCGCTTATTGGACCTCTTTAGGGACCGCGGCCGGGTTTCCACTGCAGAAACCGGCCGGAGTCGGGATTGCTATTGCAGATGTTGATCTGGATGGCGCTTTTGATCTGGTGCTAATGGCCTATGGACAATTGGAAAATAGCGAAGCGCAGTCCTTTAACTATCGGGTGGGATGGGCCTTAGATTCCGATTCCAAACCCAAAAAATTAAGTCGCTGGTTTGTTCTTTCAGGCGTGGGAAAAGAGGCGACCACCTGTGGATTGACATACTTACATGAACGGATGAATAAAGGACGGTCGCTATCTTATGTAGCATGGATTCAGCGACTGGTTTTTATGGCTTATGACAAAAAAACCGACAATAGCCGCCAGTTCCGGTATTTCGCTCTTCCCCTGACGACCTCCGGTGCAACGTTCGCCGAACCATCCGATTACGCTCCGCTCATCAACTGGGGGCGTCCGCAAACACTTTCGGTTCCAAGCAGTTACGATGACCAGACAGGAGAAAAACTTTTCAATATCAATATGCGCGAGGTCCAGTTTGCCGCCTGGGATGCGCTTGCGCTTTTTGCGTTGCACTGTCAAGATGTCGAAACTGCTGGCCAGACTGAATCTCATCCTGAATGCTGGTACAAGTACCCCGATTCTAGCCTTAATTTTATTTCCGTATTCAATCATCCCTGCTTTTCCTACGAGAAATGCCCGGACTTCCTTGTGGCTGCCGTGGCATGGTATGTCGCCAAGAATATGAGCTGGGTTGCGGATGACGTCAATACGTATGTGCTGAACGATATCCATGGACTTGGATACAGTCCAGGTGGCGAGGGTATGCCTGCATACTACATCATACAGTACACCGATCCAGCAAAAAACCCGGATCTCATAACCAGCCTGCAATCCAAGAATCCGGACTGGGCGCTGCAATACAATGACGGCAAAATCTATCATGGTGATTGCGAAGATTTTGCCATACTGCGCCATGCGTTGTTGAGAGCATTGGGGTTTAACAAGCGGTTTGTCTGGAACGCGCGTGCCCCGGGTCACGAGTTCAATGTTGTACTCTATAATGGCGCATATCGAATTATGGATTATGGATCGATCATGTCGTACCTATGTGCTGTGAGTTCCATCACTGCCCGGATCAATGCGGCATGGAACGAGCTCAATGGACCAAGGTTTAGTGGTTCAGTAAATGAATATTTCAAAGAACTAGTTTTAAAGCGAGTCTATCCGGATCGATGCTGGACGGAAGAACTGGGCTGGCTTTTCACTCGCCAACCTAGGCCTGATTTTGAAGGGAACAAGAATTGTTTTTGCCGATAACATGATGTGAGGTGATGCAAATGACATATACATTAAAATCTAGATGGCATTCGGGTCTGGTCATCTCTTTGGCACTGGCTGCAATGCTTTTGGCTGGCGCAGGCATTGAAAAGCTAAAGGGGAAAAAACAAGTCCAGGCTGAAGCGGAGACTCCCGATTATGAGAGCAGTGACTTGTCGATCGTATTGAAAGCCGAGATTGATCTTGCTACGGCCAGAAGTAGTTGCCGATACACAATCAGGAATCGCGGCATCATTCCTGTCCGCTTAAACTTGCACAGTCCATTGTTTGGCAAAACTGAAAAACTGGATATTGCCAAAAGGGCTTCACAGGACATCAAGGCGGCGAGCAATATTAAGCTTTCACGTTTTTCCGAAAAAACATGGGTGGCGGTCATCCGTCCGTATTTGCTGCGCGAGGATGATGAAAAGCTCACATTATTGCCTGGTTTATATGACATTGACGTTGACGTCAAGATACCCAATGGTTCCCGTATCATAAAATCCTCTGTGGCGCTCATGATGAAAAGCGGTACGCTGGCCATCTGGAAGTACAGGAATGGAAGAACCATTCCCCCAATTTACATCTGGTTCACAAGCAATCCCCGGGATGTCGAAATTAAGAAGGTTGTCCTGGAAACCGTTGATGAATCCGAAGTGCGAATTGAAATTGCCAATATTTCATCGACGACAGTGAATGGTTTGTTCTTGAAATCTCAGATTCCAAAAACACTCTTTGAACCTATTTTTGAAAAATCAGATGGCGAGTTTGTCCAGCTCGATGTTGACATGGCTGAATGGCATTTTAAGTTGGAAAAATTGTATGCTGGTGAAAGCAAAACGGTTCATTATTCAATACTAAAGCTGCAAACCGGAGTCGGC
>JAPKZL010000082.1 GCA_026393795.1 Candidatus Aminicenantes bacterium
CCAAGGCGCCGGGGCTGGACTGGGACGCCTTCTTTTCCGCGGGCGGCCTCGTGGGGCAGTCCGATTTCGTAGTGTGGCAGCCCAGCGCCCTGACGGGCATTTCGGCCCTCACGGCTACCGAACCGCTCCGGGTATGGAAGGATTACCTGGCATTCCGCGCCATCGAGCACAGGGCCAGAGTCCTGCCGAAGGAATTCGATGCGGAAAACTTCGTTTTCTACGGCACGGTCCTGTCCGGCGTCCCCCGTCCAAGGGACCGCTGGAAGCGCGCCGTCGACGCCACCAACGGCGCCTTGGGGGATGCCGTCGGCAAGCTCTACGTCAAGAAGTTCTTCCCCGCGTCGGAGAAGGCGCGCGCCAAGGCAATGGTCAGCAACCTCATCGCCGCCTTCCGGGCGCGCATCGACAAATTGGCATGGATGACGCCCGAAACGAAGGCCAAGGCGAAGGCCAAGCTCGACGTCCTGATCGTTGGCGTGGGCTATCCCGACGCCTGGGTCGACTATCTGGAGATCCTCCCCAACGACGCGTACGGCAACCTGGAGCGCGTGGAACAGTTCGACCTGCAGCGGAGCCTGCGCCTGCTCGGCCAGGTTGTCGACCGTTCCGAGTGGGTCATGACCCCGCAGACGGTGAACGCCGTCAACCTGCCGGCGATGAACGCCTTGAACTTCCCCGCCGCCATCCTGCAGCCGCCGTTCTTCGACCCCAAGCGGCCCGAGGCGATGGACTACGGGGCCATCGGCTCGGTGATCGGCCACGAGATCAGCCACAGCTTCGACGACCAGGGGGCCCTGTTCGACGCCGAGGGAAAACTCAACAATTGGTGGACCGAGGCCGACACGGCGCACTTCCAGGCGGCGGCCGCCATGCTCGTCAGCCAATACGACGCCTATCGCCCCCTCCCCGACTTGGCGGTCAAGGGCAGGCAAACCCTCGGCGAGAACATCGCCGACGTCGCCGGGCTGGCCGCGGCCTATGACGCCTACCGCCTGTCCCTGCGCGGGAAGAGAGCGCCGCTGGCCCAGGGGTTCAGCGGCGACGAGCAGTTCTTTCTGAGTTTCGCCCAGTCGTGGCGCGGCAAGGCTCGCGAAGCCTCGCTCCGCCGCCAGCTGATCACCGACAGCCATTCCCCCGCCGAATACCGAGCCGACACCGTCCGTAACCTCGACGCCTGGTACCAAGCGTTCGTCGTGAAGCCGGGCCGCGCCCTCTACCTGGCCCCGGCGGATCGCGTCCTGGTGTGGTGAGCGAAGTTTCAAATTGATCATAGGACGAGCGGGGCGGGATAGGACGAATAGTGTCCACGCAGGAGCGTTGTCAATTCGTCCTACCCTCCCCGCTCGTTGTTCCTAGTTTAAAAATGGTTTCATGAACTTAATAGGAAGGTGAAACCATTTTATGCGAAAATTATAGTGGGAGTACCCCGGGGTCCCGTGGGATCGAATCCCACCAAGAAAAAGGATAATCCCCTGCGGGGATAGTTTCACTAAATAATTTCCCCGACTTACTGGACTTGGGGAAATTATAGTGAAACTACGGAGGGGGTGGGATTCGAATACCAACGCTATGTTTTCAGCAAGCTCAGGTAGCCGCTGAAAACATCCAGCGTTGGTATACTCCCACTAAATGATTTCCCCGACTTACCAAACTTGGGGAAATCATAGTGGGAGTACACTGGGGCCCCGTGGGATCGAATCCCACCAGGGTTATAGAATGTAATCGGAGGAGGTGGGATTCGAATACCAACGCTATGTTTTCAGCAAGCTCAGGTAGCCGCTGAAAAC
The DNA here is from genome assembly GCA_026393795.1 of Candidatus Aminicenantes bacterium. Lineage (NCBI taxonomy): Bacteria > Candidatus Aminicenantota > Candidatus Aminicenantota bacterium. Next base: position 1,788 of record JAPKZL010000082.1, read on the forward strand.
ATCCAGCGTTGGTATTCGGATCCCTGCCCCGCGGGTGTTTTCAAACGAATTAGTTTTGGAAAACGTAAAATTCTTGTGTTAACAAAAGATTTAGTAAACGGAGGGGCAGGGATTCGAACCCTGGGTGGGGGTTACCCCCCACAACGATTTTCGAGACCGTCCCGTTCAACCGCTCCGGCACCCCTCCGCGCCTGGAAAAACCCGGTCAGCATGGCCGATGCCGGCTGGGCGAGCAGCCCGGCCTCGACCTCGATCCGGTGGTTATATATGTCCTTGACATTTTCAAAGACGCCGCTGGTAAAGATGCCGTTCTTGGCATCGCCGGCGCCGTAGAACAGCCGGGCGATGCGCGCCTGCACCATGGCGCTGTAGCACATCACGCAGGGCTCGAGCGTGACGTACAGCTCGCTGCCATTCAGGCGGTATTCGGCGGCTTTTTTCCCGGCCCGGCGCATGGCCACGATCTCGGCATGGGCGCTGGGATCGTTCTTCCCGATCGGTTCGTTGTGGCCGCGGCCGATGATTTGCCCTTCCCGGACCAGCACGGCGCCTACCGGCACTTCGCCCCGCGCTTCGGCCCGGACGGCCTGGAGCAGCGCTTTTTTCATGAAGTAAACCTTGTCTTTTTTCATGGCGTTTGAAAGAGAAAAAAAAACGCACCTGGAGGGAGTCGAACCCCCAACCTTTTGATCCGTAGTCAAAAGCTCTATCCATTGAGCTACAGGTGCGTCCGGGACATAGTTTACCATAAAATAGGGCGATCAGCAAACTGCATTTAGCATAAAATTCAAAGTGAAGAACGGAGGACTAAAATTCCAAATAACAAATCCCAAATTTCATAGTCACACTAGATAGGTTTCGTTGCCCTTCGGACACCACGAAACCTAAAGTGTGACTAAAATTCCAAGTTCCAAATTCCAATGCCCTAAACAAAGGCGATTTGCATTCCTTTGTAGGGAACGCAGATCTGCGTTCCCTACCCTAGGCAGAGCCTTTGTTTTGCTCATTCGTCTATTGGAACTTGGTGCTTATTTGGTGCTTGGTGCATGTGATTTGGAATTTTCAGTTTTTCCTTACCCCGCACGCCGTCCGCCCTACGCCGAGTCTTGTCAAACGCCTCTATCTCATTTACAATACTCACCCGACCCATGGCCGCGATCAAAAGCTTTGCCAACGAGTTCCTCCACCGCCACCAGGACAAGCTCTGGTGGTTCCACAGCTCGTACTCTTTGCAGCTGGGCATCGGCGTGATGTGGCTGGGCAGCCGTCACTTCACCTAACTGCGCGTGGCCGAGTTCCACATCGCCTTCATCTGGGTGAGCAGCCTGGCGTTGCCGCTGTTGTCCCGGCTGCAGCGCCTCCCGGAAAACTGGCGCCGCCGTCTGCGCCTGCTGATCAACTATTTCCAGCGCAATTTCTACCAGCAGTTGCTTTTTTTTATCCTGCCCATCTACTATTTCAGCGCCAGCTGGGGAACGGGCAACATGGTGTTCGTGCTGCTTGTGGCCGCATCGGCTTTGCTGGCCACCATGGACATCATCTATGACCGCTATCTATCCCGCCGCTGGCTGGTGCTGGCGATGTTTTTCGCCTTCAACCTGTTCGCCTGCATCAACGTCATGCTGCCCATCGTCTGGAATTTCAAGAATTCCTTTGCCCTGCGCTTGAGCGCCCTGCTGGCCCTGGCCGGGTTCGCTTCCTTTTGCCTCACCCTCAGGGAGGTAAGCGGGCGGGACCGGCTGCTGCTGGTCCTGGCCGCCGCCCTGCTGTTGGCCGGGGTCAGCGAGGTCGGCCGGCCGCTGATCCCGCCGGCGCCGCTGCGCCTGACCGCCAGCCGCTTCTACCTGGATTTCGACCCGGAAAGCACCCAAGCGCAGCCCCCGCTTACGCACCTGCCGGCCGGCGGCCCCTACAAAATTTACGCCCTGACCGCCATCAGCGCCCCGCTCGGGCTCAAGGACCGGGTCGGCCACCGCTGGTACCTCAACGGCAGGCTGGTGCACGCCTCTCCTTTTTTCACGGTCCAAGGGGGGCGCAAGACCGGCTTCCGCTTCTGGACGTTCCGCACCCTGAAGAACATCCTGCCCGATTCGACCCTGCTCATCGAGCTGCGCACCGAGGCCGGCCAGCTGATCGGCCGCGCCCGGCTGCATTGACGGGCTGCGTCGTTCCGCCACGCAGGCGCCGCAGAAGTTGACCGCGAAGCGGATATTTGCTAACATGAATCGCCCATGAAAAAGAAAATATTAGCCGTTTTTTATCTGCTGTTCGCGGTTACCGCGACCGCTGCAGCCCAGTTCAACGAGCCGTCGGCGTTCAAGCCGTCGATTGCCCCCCGGGTCGATGCCGCGCAAGGGAGCGTCGACTTTGCCTTCCAGGTTCCGGCCGGCTACCATATCACCGATCTGAAAAACAATTTTTTCAGCATCGAGCTCGAAAAAAACGCCGGCGCGGTTATCGAGCGGGTGGTTTTCCCGGATGGAACCCCGTACGGAGAAGAAAAGGTTTTCTCGGGCAGCTTCATCGTCCGCGCCTACCTGAAGACCCCGGCGCCGCTCGGCGCGCCCCTGCCCTTGTCCTTCGATGTCTCGTATCAGATCTGCCAGGAATTCCCGCAGGAACTCTGCTACCCTCCCGACCAGAGCCTGGTGCCGGTCACCCTCCCTGCCGGCTTCCGTTCCTCCCCGGGACCGGACGCGGCCGCGGCGACGGCTGACGCCGGAGGGGCCCACCAGGGCGGCCCGCTGGCGTCGCGGTTGGAAAGGCTGATCCGCGGACAGCTCAGCCATGCCTCCTTCCTGCTCTTCATTTTTGTCTTCGTCGCCGGTTTTCTGGCCAGCCTGACCCCCTGCGTCTACCCGGTCATTCCCATCATCATGGGCTACGTGGGCGGCCGCAGCAACGGCCGCAAGTTGAAGGGCTTCAGCCTCTCCCTGTTCTTCGTCCTCGGCCTGGCCCTGGTCTATTCGCTGCTGGGGGTCATCGCCGCCAAGGCCGGCTCGCTGATCGGCATTTCATTCCAGAACCCGGTCGTGGTCTCGCTCATCGCCGCCATTTTCATAGTCATGGGCCTGAGCCTGGCCGGGCTGTTCTCCATCCCGGTGCCGGCCTGGGTGTCAGCCAAGCTCTCCCGCGGCCACAAGAGCGACATCGTGGGCAGCATGATCGTCGGCGGGGTCTCGGCCATCATCGCCGCCCCCTGCGTCGGCCCGGTGCTCATCGCCCTGCTTTCCTGGATCAGCCAGTCGGGAAACATCCTCCTCGGTTTCTGGCTTACCTTCGTTTTCTCACTCGGCATGAGCGTCATTTTCCTGGTGGCGGGAACGTTTTCCGGCGCCATCTCGGCCCTGCCTCGCGGCGGCCATTGGATGAGCACGGTGAAATATTTTTTCGCCGCCCTGCTGATCGCCGGCGGCATTTACTTCCTGGGCAATATCCTCAGCCCCTGGCTGACGCTGGTTATCTGGGGCGTCTTCCTCATCACCCTGGCCGTCGGCCTCGGCCTGTTCCGCCCGCAGCATGAAGCCACCATGGTCCACACCCTGGCCAAATCGACGGCGCTGGTGGTTCTTTTGTGCGGCGCCATCGTGTTTTACCACGGGCTGGCCGGCCGTTTCTTTCCGTCCGCGACAACGGTTCCCGTTGTCGCAGAAAAATCGCTGCCCTGGCTGGCTGATCTGGCCCAGGCCAGGGAAAAAGCCCGCCTGGAGAACAAGCGGCTGATGGTCGATGCCTGGGCCGAGTGGTGCGCCGCTTGCCGCGAACTGGATGAAGAGACCTTCAGCCGGGCCGATGTAGCCGAGAGCTTGAGAAACTACGTCCTGGTCAAGATCGACCTGACCAGCAAAAACACCGCCAACGAGGAATTGCGCAAATCACTGGCGATTATCGGCATGCCGACGATCATCTTTTTCGACCCGGCCGGGAAGGAGCTGGGCCGCTTTTCCGGATTTCTCAATGGCAGCGATTTCATCGACATGCTCGGCGGCCTGAACTAAAAAACGATCCCCTCCTAAAAACGCAGGCCCAGGTTTACGGCCAGACGCAAGCCCCCCAGCAAACGCCGCCCCCCCAGGCTGACGGCGGTTTCCGCCAGCGTGACGCGGGCTTCGGAATAGGAAAAGGCCACGCCGATGAAGACCTGCTTCCTGAAATAATAGCGCAAACCCGTTCCCAGCTGGAACCCGGGGCCGGAAGCGCTGAAACTTTCGCCCAGGGCTTGTTCCCTGAATCCAGCCCAGGTCAGGGCGGCAAAATAATCGGACTGCAGGCGGCCGCGGCGGATTTCCCAGCCGACCCCGAGAGCCAGGAAGTGCTGGTTAACCTCGGCTTCGTCAAGCAAAACCGGGATGGTGTAGGTGGCTGAAAAAAAGCTGTAGCCCAGCCAGAGATAAAAATTATCGTAAAACACATACCCGGCCTTCAGCTCCGGGCTGAATTGCAGCCGGCCGTAAAGATCCTTGAAGCGCTCGTCGCCGGAGAAAACGGCGCCGGCCCCGGCGCTGACGAACCATTTGTCGCCAGCCACCATGGGCAGTGAGAAAAAAACGAGCCAGATGCCGATAACGATCGATTTTCTCATGGGCGCACCTCAGATGCTCTCTGGAGTGGAACTGGCGATCACCTCGCCCTGGGCGTTCCTGGCCTGGATCAGGTAGGTATAGGCCACGCCGCGATCGAGGTATTTGTCGTAATAGGTGTACGAATTGTTCTGCAATTCGGAGGCCGCGACCTCCTTGATCATTTCGAAACCGCTGTCGCCGCTGCTGCGGTAAATGCCGTAGCTGGCGCCGCTGACCCCGGATCCGGGATCGTTTTCGACGCTGAAATAAACCTGGGCAAAATCTTTTTTCAGCACCCAGATGTTGACCTGCTGGCGAAAGACCGCCAGGATCAGCAGCAGGTTCCGTTCCAGGGAACGGGCCAGGTTCAAACGCCCCCCGGTCTTCACTTTTTTGTCCAGGGAAGCCAGACGGTCGGACGCGGAATAAATGCGGGCGATGCGCTTGAGCATGGCATCGGTCGGATAAAGGGCAGCCAGAAGGCCGACGGTACCGCAGACATAGGGCGCAGCCATGGATGTGCCCTCCATGATGTCGTAGTCGGAGGCGCCGATAACGAGCGTCACCGGGTGAATGCCGAGGGCCTTTTCCAGCAGACCGTCCTCCCTGGCCAGGGAGACGACCGGGATCCAGTTCCCGGCTTCGCCCAGGGTGCCGGAAAAATTACCGGCTTCATTGTTGAAGATCACCGCGGCCACGGCGCCGCCTTCCTGGGCGAGCCGCGTCTTTTCGGCGAAGGTCTTGTCGCCGCGCTCGATCAGGGCGATGTTTCCCATGACGGCGGCCGGGAAAGAACCGCTGTCCAGGCCGCGGCCGCAGTCGACCAGCTGAGCGGCCAGGCCGGCAACGGGGGGGGGCCCGAAAATTCCAAAGGCATCGCATCGTACGCGCTCGCTCCCGAGAGCAATGTCCCGGCGAACCCCTTGCCGCTGGGGAAAGTGGAGAGGATATTGGTGCCGGGGGCGGCGATATCGACCGAGTTCGCCCCGTAGTTCGAAAAATCGGCAAGCCGGTCTTCGCTATCGCTGGCGGCCACGGCGATGATGTTCGGCAAGTCGTAACCGGCCGGATAGAAGGTGGTCTGGTCGCTGTCCACACTGCCATTGCCGGCCGCGCAGACCACGATGATGCCCTGGCCGCCCGCCTCGGCGATGGCGTCCTTCTGCAGCGGACTGTCGCCGGTGCCGCCGAACGAGGCGTTGATGGCCACCAGATTGACCCCATAATCGCGCTTCATCAGGACGGCGTACTCGATGGCGGCGATGGCATCGGAATCGTAGAGGAAACCGTCGGGCCGGAAACACTTCAACGCCATGACCTTTGCGTTCCAGTTGACCCCGCAAACGCCGCGGCCGTTGTCACCGACCGCGGCCATGATTCCGGCGATGTGGGTGCCGTGGGTGTCGATGTCCATGGGATCGCTGTCCCGGCCGCCGTTCTTGTTAGCGGAGAAATCAAAGCCGAAAACATCATCGACAAATCCGTTGTTGTCATCATCGACGCCGTTGGCGGCGATCTCGCCGGGGTTGCGCCACATGTTGGCCGCCAGGTCCTCGTGGCGGTAATCGACCCCGGTGTCCAGGACGGCGAGCACCACCTCGGGCGAGCCGGTAGTTTTTTCCCAGGCCGCGGGGGCGGCGATCTTGGTCAGCCCCCAGAGCCGGGGGAACTTCGGATCATTGGGCAGGCGCTGCCGGCGGCGGCGGTAATTGGGCGACACCGCCTCCACGTCCGGACGCGAGCGCAAGGAGGCGAGCAGCTCCTGAGTTGTGGCCGTAGAAGATGTGATCAACATGTAGGCGCACTGCCGCCACTGCGACAGCAGTGAAAATTCCCTGACCTCGTCCGCCGCCAGGTCGCGGGCCAGCATTCCGGCCTCGCTCCGGGTCATCATTTTTTTGAACTTGACCAGGACTTCGCCTTCGCGGAAAACCGCGCCGTCGTCCGCCGGGTCCTGGGTGAGGCGCCGGGGCGGGCGCGGGGTTTCGTCGGTCGTTTTTTTGATCGCTGCCCCGGCGGGCAGCACGGCCAGCCAGACCATTAAAAGCAATGCCGTCAACGATTGCCGTTTCCAGCGTTTGTTCATGCGCCCCCCGTCGGTACCATCCGTCGCTTAAAAGGCAAGGGTAGCAATCTTCCCCGAAATTGTCAACCTTGAGCAAACGGCCTTTCCATCCCCTTCGGGGACATACTTTCACTATGATTTCAACCGGTCTTTAAATTGTTGAAATCATCTAGTGAAAGTATACCATCACTAGATGTTTTCAGCAGCCTTCCGAGTAAGCTGAAAACATAGTGATGGTAGACAAACTAGATCCGCCACGGTCGGCGGATAGTTTGTGCTGGGTTTACGATCCACCCTTTTAGCTGTATAATCGAAAACATGATCTTAACCATATTCGGCTATCCCAAAACCGGCAAGACCACGCTTTTCAACCTGCTCACCGAGAAAAAAGAGAAAATTTCCAAATACTCCACCGCCAGCAACGAATTTCACAAAGCCATCGTCGACGTCCCCGACGCGCGCTTGCAGAAGCTGGCCGCCTTTTTCGAGACCCCGCCCGTCTACGCCAAGATCGAGTTCCTCGACGCAGGCGCCATCTCCCTGGGCGAAGTGAAAAATTCGACCTTTATCGACCTGCTGCGCCGCGCCGACGGCCTGGTGCACCTGGTGCGCGCCTTCCAGGATCCGGAAATCCTCCATCCGCTGGAAACGATCGACCCGGCCCGCGACATGGCCGCCATGGAGGACGAGCTGAAGACCATCGACTTCCTGACCATCGAGAAGAGGCTGGAGCGGCTGGAAGTAGACGTGAAAAAAATCAAGGCCAAGGACCTGCAAGAGGAGCTGGAATTGCTCAAAAAGCTGCAGCCCTTCCTGGAAAGCGGCAAACCTTTGCGCGAATACCCGTTCAGCGAGAAGGAGGAACTGCTGGTGCGCGGCTTCAAGTTCCTCTCGGCCAAGCCGCTGCTGAACCTGATCAATGCCGATGAAAATACCCTGAAGGCCCACGCCGCCCTGGCCCGCCCGGCGGAAAACAAGAAGACCACCGCCCTGTTCGCGGCCAAGATCGAGCAGGAACTGCTGGAGCTGAGCGCCGAAGAAAGGCCGGTTTTCCAGCGCGAGTACGGTCTGCCTGATTACCGCTACATCCGCGACGAATTCATCAAGACCAGTTACGGATTGATGAACCTGATCTCGTTCTTTACCGTGGGCAAGGACGAAACCAAGGCCTGGACCATCGAAGCCGGCTCAGGCGCCTATATCGCCTCGGGCAAGATCCACAGCGACATCCAGAAGGGCTTCATCCGCGCCGAGGTCATCGGCTGGCGGGAATTCCTGGAATGCAACGGCTTCGCCAAGGCCAAGGAGAAGGGGTTGCTGCGTCTGGAGGGCAAGGAATACGTCGTCCGGGACGGCGAGATCGTCCATTTCAGGTTCAATACGTAAGAGAGCGATCGAACCATCATAGCGCGAGTTTGATTATGTTTATTTGAACAAGACTTAAATTCTAAATTCCAAGCACCAAAAACCAATGAGCAAATGACCCAAACGAAGAGTAGGGGTTTGATTAATCAAACCCCTTCACCCCAGAATTCTGCCTGCGGTAGGGAACGCAAATTTGCGTTCCCTACGGAAGAAATTTTCTAGAATTTTTTGTTTTGGTCATTGGAATTTGGAACTTGGAATTTTAGTCACACTATGGTTACAGCAATTTCAACGAGACGCTGGAACCATCTAGTGTGACTATGGAATTTGTAATTTGGAATTTTTATCAGGCATCAATCTACAAGTATTTGACGATCATCAGGGTGACGTCGTCGGAAAAATCCTTGCGCCGGCAAAAACTTCTCAAATCGTCGATCAAGGCCGCCTGCATGGCGACGGCCGGCAGGTCGCGCCGCCCGACAACCGCCGCGCTCAACCGGGCCAGGGAATACTCCTCGCCGTCCTCATTCTCGGCCTCGATCACCCCGTCGGTGTACATGATCAGCCGGTCGCCGGGCTGCATGGCGAAGCTAGAAACCGGGTAGTCGACCTCGGCGAACATGCCCACCACCGTGCTGCCCGACTCCAGCATCAGGAGCTCCTTGCCGCGCAACACCAGCGGCAGCGGGTGGCCGGCGTTGATGTAGCTGAGGATCCCGGTCCGGCAATCCAGCTTGGCGGTGAACGAGGTGACGTACAAGTTGGGCTCGGTGGTCTCGGCGATCAGGCGGTTCAGGTGGCTGATGGTCGAGGCGATGTCGCCGCCGCGGCGCAGCTGGAAGACGAAACTGCTGCGAAAGATGGCCATCAGCAGCGAGGCGGGAACGCCGTGCCCCGAGACGTCGTTGACGCTGAAAATGATTTCGCGCTCGTTGAGCGGGATGACGTCATAGTAATCGCCGCCGACCTTGGAGCTGGGAATGTTCAGGAAGGCGATGTCCAGCCCGGGGAACTTCTGCGGCTGCTGCAACAGGAACGACTGCTGGATGTCGCGGGCGACCTGCAGCTCCTTTTCCATTTTTTCCTTTTCCAGCATCTGGCCGATATAGCGGAATTTTTCCAGGGAAATGGCCATAAAGGCCGCCAAGCCGCGGAACAGGGAGGCCGCTTCGTCGGAGATCGGCTTTTCGCTCTGGATGTCGAGGTAGCCGAGCATAGCCCCTTCGGCGCGGAGGGGGAATCGGCTGCTGACTCTGCCGATGGTGGTCCCGAGGCATTCCACGTCCTCCTTTGCACGGCTGCTGTTGGCCAGCAGGTCGTATTCCCTTTTTTCGCTGCTGACGTGGACGCAGGCGGTCAGCGGCTGGATCTCGGCGCAAATGATCTCCTTGAGCGCCAGCAGCACCCCGCCGCTGTCGGTTGAGGCCGATATTTTTTTGCCCAGCTCGATCAGCCGCTCCTTGGCCAGCGTCTCGCGGGTGATGGCGCGGAACAAAACGGCGTTGTGCAGGGGGATAGCCAGGAAACCGGCCATCTGCTGGAGCACCTGCAAATCGTCCTTGCTGAATTTTCCCCTCTTTTTGTTCACCGCCTCCAGCACGCCGAGCACCCGATCCTCGAGCAGCACCGGCACGCCCAGGATGGATTGGGTCTGAAAGAGGATTTTGCGGTCGACCATGCCCGTGTGGCGCGGATCGTGCTGCGAATCATTGATAATCACCCCTTTCCGCTCGGCGGCGATCCACCCGGCCACGCCCTGGCCTTTTTTCAGGACGATCTGCTTCAGGGTCTTCTCTTGATCCCCGGTGGCCGTTTCAAAGGTCAGCTCCTCCTTTTCCGGGTCGTACAGGAAGATGGAAGCCTCTTCGCTGCCCATGTAGGCCTTGATGCTGGCGGTAATTTTTTCAAGAAGCGCGTTAAGGTTCACCTCGGAATACAAACCCAGGACTTCATCCTTGAAACGGCTGATGCGCTCTGCCATGATTCCTTCCTGTTCATAACTATATGCAAGGGGAAAAAGAAAGTCAACCACATGAAACATTGAAACTTTTTCCCGTTTGTGCTCATCTTTACCTATGAACTGATTGCCATCAATGGGAGGCTGGAAATGAAAAAATTGTCCAGAGTGATTTTGCTGCTGGGGCTGGGCACGGCGGTCATCCTGGCTGCGCCGGTCGATGCCGAAAACGTCGCCGACCTGTCCGGCCCTCCCTTAAGCCAAGCCGAGATGTTGGCGCGCGTCAGCGCGCTGATCGACGAGCAGGTGAAGGCCGACCTGTTTTCTGGCGTGGTGCTGCTGGCGCAGGAAGGCCAGGTATTGCTGCACGAAGCCCGCGGCCTGGCCAGCAGCGAATACAATGCCGCCAACCGCCCCGATACTCGCTTCAACCTGGGTTCGATAAACAAGATCTTCACCCGCGTGGCCATCGGCCAGCTGCTCGAAGGGAAAAAGCTGTCCCTGGACGACCCGATCAAAAAATTCCTTCCCGACTATCCCAACCCGGAGGCGGCGGAAAAAGTTACGGTGCGCCAGCTGCTGGACATGACCTCGGGCATCGGTGATTTTTTCGGCAAAAAATACGTTGAAACGCCCAAGGACCGCCTCCGTTCATTGAGCGATTACCTGCCCCTGTTTGCCAACGAGCCCCTGCTCTTCGAGCCGGGGAGCAACCGCCGCTATTCCAATGGCGGCTACGTCGTTCTGGGGCTGATCATCGAAAAAGCCTCGGGAAAAAGCTACGGCGACTACGTGCGCGACAACATTTACCAACCGGCGGGCATGGAAGCGACCAGCCACCTGGACGCCGACATCCCGGCAGCCAATGTGGCCAGCGGCTACACCCGCTTTTGGGATGAAGGAGACCACGCAGCCGAGCCCAGGCGCAATAACCTCTACACCCGGCCGGCGCGGGGCAGCTCGGCCGGCGGCGGCTACTCGACGGCCGCCGACATGCTTAGATTCGCGCTGGCCTTGAAAGCGGGAAAGCTGCTCGGGCCCTTGACCAGGGAGTGGTTCAACGGGCCGCAGGCGTACGCCGGCGGCGCGCCGGGGATCAACGCCGAGCTCGACATCGAGCCGGTCCCGGGCTGGACAGTCGTGGTCATGGGCAACTACGATCCGCCGGCTGCCAACAACCTGGCGCAAAAGATCGAGATCCTGCTGAAACGGATGCGCTGAACCGCAAAAAATTCCTAGCTTAGCGCATGCCGCCGAGGCGGGATTCCTCCCTGTTGAGCGCGGCCTGCTCCCGGTTGGCAACGGCGGCCCGCTCCCAGAGGCCCACCGATGTACTGATGGAAATTCCGAGCCATTCGCCCAGCGTGCGCAACACCCGCTCCCTTTCGTCCAGTCCGGCGATCCGTATCAAGTGGTTGGCGTTGGGTTGGATGACGCGCAGGGCGTTGGTTTGTCCGGTCAGCTCGACCGCCGCACTCGTGTAGGGATCGTTGGCGCCGTAGATGTAAATGATATTGTTGCCGCTGGCCTGCAGCCAGGAATTCACGCCGATCATGGCTCCGGCGTCGAAATTCATGGCGACGCCGGCCGGGGCGAAGACGCGGTAGGTCGGCGCCGGCACCGCGGCCAGCAGGTCGACGAGATGGTCGTAGACATAGGGGGTGTAGCCCAGCTCGCTGTAAGCCTGGTAGTAGAAAGACTCGTAGTAGGCGATGGTCGCCGGCGAGTAATAGCTGAAACCTGAAACCTGGTCGAGGTAATTGAACAGCACATCGGGCGCGGCATCGGCGGCCGGGATCTTCGACGTGTCGCCGTCGCCATACTGCCAGAAGGAAAAAAGGTATTCCAGCACCGCATATTCCAGCGTCGCCTCGTCACCCAGGGGCCAGGCAAAACCGTTGCGCGCGGCAAGGTCTTGCACCAGCACCAGGAGCTCGGCGCGCCTGGAGAGCAGCAGGCGCTGAAAAGCCTTGATCTTATCCCGGTCGGCCGGCGTGCCCGCTTGCTCGAGCAGGTAGGCGCGGAAGCGCGGATCCTCGACCCCGAACATCATCGGCGCCACATAGGCCACGGTGGCGGTCACGTCGGCGGGGAAAAAGCGGCGGTGATAGAAGGCCGTCATCCCCCCCTTGGATGCGCCCTCGTTGACCCATTTTCCCGGATACAACGGCTTGAACATCTGCACGATGCGATGATGGTCGCTGGCCGCCTGCCAGATGTTCAAAAACCGCCAATCGACCGGGGAAGGCTTGGCATTGGGGAAATAGCGGTGGGTGACCACGATCTGGTTGGCGTTGAGCAGGATGGTCAACTCATCTAGGGAATTCCTCGTCACGCCATAACCGCGCGTGCTGAGCACCATGGGCCGATCGTCACCCAGGTGGGAAAGGTAGATGCGCTGATGGAACTTGCTGCCGTTGGGATAGCGATGATCGACGGGCTGGCCGACATCGATCTGGAATGCCTGCAAATACCCCTGGGGAGGAGCTATTTCGGTAACGATGACATCGGGAAGTTTCTGCAGCTTCTGCAACAGGGTTTCGTTTTCGTTCTCGCTCCCGCCGCCGTGGCTGCAGGAAAGGAGCATGCAAAAAATCGCCAGCAAGCTGAACCATTTTTTTATCATCGTTCACTCCTCCAGACGATCAAAGCCATATTGCACCGGGACATATTTTTGCACACGCCAGCCCTGTCGCGGCCCGGATCGCAACAGTGGGACGTTCGGCACAAACCAATTTTCCATGAACCAATAATAAATCATATCCCAGTCAATTCCATAGGACTTTAGTAAGTTTTTTCGGAATACAGCCAATTTACCGACCATGCCCCTCCCGGGAGCAAGGTCACCGTCAGCAGCCGCTGCTGTGCCTTGTCAAACGGCCGCCATTCGGCTACAATCGTTCCATGGACTCCACCATGGCAACAACCGGGGCCGAGGCTACCATCCCGGCAAAAACTTTACGCCAGCGCTTGCGCGCCTCCAGCCTGGCCCTGCTCACGGCCAACCTGATGCCGCTGCTCGGCGTGCTGGCCCTGAACTGGGACGTGACCCCGATCATGGTTTTTTACTGGTCCGAGAACCTGGTGGTCGGGTTCTACAACGTGCTCAAGATGCGGCGGGCCCAGGGTTCGGTCGCTTCGTCGAGCACCACCCTGAACGACAGGCCGGTACAGCAATCGGACCGGCGGGCGATGATCGTTTTTTTCATCGTCCACTACGGCATGTTCACGCCTGGGCCCAGGCCAAGGGCTCCCCGGTTTACGCCTTGGTGGTGTTGGTCAGCTTGAAGACCATCATCGACCTGGGCCTTCATTTCCTGGAACACAGGAAATTCCAACATCAACAGGCAGCGCCGGGCTGAAATGAAGGTGGCTGCTTTCTTACCATCGCCAGGGATCAGCAAACCTAGGCAAGCTGTACTTATCATTTTGTGCGCAATTGCATTTTTTATTATTTGTGATAAAATTATGTTTGGAACCATGTGAACAGAATGAGAAGCGGCCAGGGAACCGACATATGAAAAAAAAGGCGCGCTATCAACCTCCGTTTTGTCGCGATTTGTCCGACGCCACGGCCTCCGGCCAAAGGCCAAGACCACAGGGTATTTGTTATTCAGGTTCCAGTCCCGGCCAGGTGGGCGCCTGCAATCCGACCGGCCTTTTGCCCGCCTATGGTTGCGGCACGGGCGCGAACCCATTTCAAATCTGTGCCGTAGGATCAGCCGACCGCTAAAAACAAGCGACGGCCATTGTTCCCTAAATTCAATGAAACTGAAAGACATTAGACAAACTTTTGTCATCGGTGGCCTGAATATCGTTATTCGTTCTCCGCAAAACCTGCCTTTTTTAAATGATGATCGCTTCGACCCTTTCCGCGGCGATACGACCGCGGCCGACATTTGCTGGGATTACCAGATTATCCTCCCCGCTGACCTGATTCTGCCGCCCCTGGATCCGGAGAGCGATACGCTGTTGGCCCAAGCCTGCCGCATCGGTCGCGAAAGTCCGTTGTTGGCCGCAACCCAGGTCAAGGCCAGCTTGGAACAAGCCCGAGAGCATGCTGATCAGCTGGTAGTCGAGATGCACCAGGAGGCAGTGACCATTCTCGATTTTTCAACCCACCGCGCCGACATGTTTTTCAATCCAGATTTCGGCAATCAACTCAGACAGCACTGCATCGGGCCGGCCATGCTGGCCCTTTTTATGCCCCATTTTTCGGCCATGTTGCTCCACGCCTCGGCCGTCGTGCGCAAAGGCAAGACAGCGGTTTTTTTGGCCCCGGATGAGGGGGGCAAGACCACCGCGGCCAGGAACTCTCCCGAAGGAACCATTCTTTGCGATGACCAGGTGCTGGTTCGCCAAACCCATGGTGGTTTTCAAGCCAGCGGTACACCCTGGGGGCTTTACTGCAACAGCAAACTCCAGGCACCGCTGAGCGGCCTTTTTTTACTGGAAAAATCCGGACATTTCGCCCTCAATCCTCTGCCACCAAAAGAATTGAGCCGCTATCTCTGGGAAGAACACAAAAATCAACTGGCCATTCTGCCCCCGCCCTTGCAAGCAAAGGCCCGCGAAATCACCGTCGCTATCAGCAACTCGGTGCCATCCTGGAAACTATCTTTTTCTAAAGACACAATCGACTGGGAAGCGATAGACAATGCAATGGCCCTGTGAAAGGCAAATAAGGTAAACTGACTTTCCACAAGCCTCGTTCTACTTGCGGGTAGCGCTCCAGGTTCCCCCCGCGTCGCCATTGCTCCAAAGTCCGCTCATGTTGAAGAGGTACCCGGTCAGGATATAGCTTTCCCAATTGCTGTAGGTCATGGTGAAGGCATTGCTTGTCCCGTCCCAGGTGCCGTCGAGGCCGCGGCTGTCGCTGAAGGTTCCGCCCAGCATGGTGGTCCCGGAAAAAGTGACGTCGGCGTCGATCAGCTTGTTGGAGCTCGAATCGTACAAGGTGATGGTCCATACGTCGCGGATGTCGACCAGGCGGGCTTCCAGGGCCACGTTGGTGTAGACGGTGAAGCTTCCCGAGGCGCTCATCTGCGCCCCCTCGTAGATGACCTCGACCGTGTACCTGTAGTCCGCTGGCGTGTAGGCGTACTCGACCGCGGTCAAATCCTTATATAAATGGACTCCGCTCTCCGGCGAGCCATTGACGCCGTCGCGGACGGTCACGGTCAGCTCGTAGTTGGGAATGCCGAAAAAACTGCAACTCAGCAGCGACACCATCAGCACGCAGGCAGGCAATGCGACGCGCAGGACTGCGAACACGGATCTTGTTTTCATTTTCATGAGCATGGCACCTCTTCGCTTGAATCGTAGCTTCTATTATATTACAAAACCGGGTCAATGCAAAATTATCGGGCCGAAATTCTTTTTGGCGCTGTTCCGGGGAAACTTTTACCGCATCGTGCGCGTCTTAATAATCGCGGCCCTGCAAGAAAAAACGGGCCAACATGTTGTATAATAGATTGCGGAACGCAAAATCCTTTCCGGAAAAGGCGAACATCATGGAAGCAAAGGTCAAGCGGCAGATCGTTTTGTTGTCCATCCTGCTGCATATCCTGATCTTGGCTTTCTGGGACAGTTTCATCCAGCTCGACATCACCCGGATTTTTCCCGCCCCGCCGCCGGCCGCGGCAGCGAGCTCGCCGCTGGTCTTTGATCTGGCGCAGCCAGCACAGAACAACCTGCCGCGCGAGGTGATCGCTACCCCGGCCGACGCCAAGATCACCCCCAACCCGCAAAAAGCCGATTTTTTATCCGATAAAAACGCCCTGGCCCGCAACCAGGTGCAGCCGCCAGCCGCCCTGCCTCTGGGCGATGCCCCCTACGCGACGGGTGATTTCCCCTCCCACGATTTGTTCCCGCAGCCGGCCATCCCGGAAAAGGAGTCCGCAGCAGCGGGCGCCCAGCTTGAGGAAAAAACGGCCGACGCCGACAAGAGCCAGGCCGAAGCCGATCAGGAACCGCTGAGCGGAGAAGCCGTTGATTCGACCCTGGCGCAGGCCAAACCGCAACCGGGCCGGGGCAAAACCCTGCCGCGGCCGTCCATGCCTGGGGTGGCGCACGATCATCCTGACACGCAGGTGGCCGACAGCGGCGGATTGTCGTTCAACACCTACAACTGGGATTTCGCCCCGTACATGCTGGAACTGAAGGAGCGGATCAGGCGAAACATTTTCCCGCCCATCGCCTTTTCCCAACTGGGACTGATCGACGGCAACACCATGCTGCGCTTCAAGATTTATCCCAGCGGCGAGCTGCGCGACCTGGAACTGCTCGCCTATGAGGGGCACCACTCGCTGATGGAAACCAGCACCACCGCGATAAAAGTTTCGGCCCCGTTCCGAAAACTGCCCGGCAATTTTCCAGAACCTTATTTGCAAGTAACGGCTAAATTTTCTTTTTTCATCAAAAACAAGCGAGGCTAAAAATGAAAAATGTCTGGGAATTTCTGGTTAAAGGCGGCATCTGCATGATTCCCCTGTTTTTGTGCTCGGTCGCCGGCCTGGCCATCGTCATCGAGAAGTTCATCTCGTTGCAGCGTCGCAAGATCATCGTCCCCGAAGTGGTCAGCGTGCTGGAGAACATCAAAGGGGCGAACGACTTTCCCCTGGCCGTTTCCATTTGCGAGAAACACCACGGGCCTTTCGCCAATATCATCCGCAGTACCCTGGAAAACCATAACTTGCCCAGGGAGGAAATCAAGGAGACCTTGCTCGACCAGGGCCGCCAGGAGGTCCACCAGCTGGAAAAAGGGCTTGGGGTGCTGGAGACCGTCGCCGGCATCGGCCCCCTGCTGGGACTGCTGGGCACGGTGCTCGGCATCCTGAAGGTTTTCAAAGTCATTTCGGTAATGGGGGTGGGGCAGGCCACGTCACTGGCCGCCGGCATTTCCGAAGCCCTGATCACCACCATCGCCGGCCTTTTCATCGGCATCCCGGCGCTGGTGGCCTACAATTACTTCTCCAGCCGGGCCGACGCATTGGTGCTGGAGATCGAGAAGTACTCCAACCGCCTGCTGAACAAGATATCCTCCTTCGCACCGGTTCAGGGGAAGTGAACCATGCAGCTGCGAGCCAAGCCGCGCCGCAAGGTGATCATCAACATCACCTCGCTGATCGACGTCACGTTCATGATGCTGCTGTTTTTTATGATCACGTCGACTTTTTTGGAGCAGCCGGGAATAAAACTTGAACTCCCGACCGCAAGGGCATCGGCCAACAACGAAGCGCAGGAGTGTGTGCTCACCGTCGACAAAAAAGGCGATTTGTTCCTGAACCGCCAGGCCGTGACCCTGGCCGGGCTTGAAGAAGAGATCAGGAAAGCCCTGCCGCAGATGAAGGATGCCGCCCTGGTGCTCAAAGCCGACCAGGAGATCACCCACGGCCTGGTCGTGCGCGTCATGGACATGGCCAAGCGCGGCGGCATAAAAAAGCTGATTATAGGCACCAAGCCGGAGAAATAGAAAACAATTCTCTGGACAAACCGCTGTAGGGGTTCAATACGAGATCAATCGAGATCATACTAACACTATGTTTTTGGCCATTCAGAAAGTCGCCAAAAACATCTAGTGTTCGTATAGTCACACTATATGGTTTCAGCAGATTACTAAGCTTGCTGAAACCATACTGTGACGATATTGAACCCCTACACCCAATAAAAATAATTTTTGAATATTGCCGATAAACGGTCATTTTAAAGCCTCCCGCCTGCATTTGACACCCGAAAAATGAAATGCTACAATGATCCGGGGTGGCTAGCGCGAAAAAGCAATGAACACATTGGAAGTACACCATATTCGCAAATCGTTTCGCCAAAGGGCAGTGGTCGACGGCGTGACCCTGGGGGTCAAGTCCGGAGAAATCATCGGTCTGCTCGGCCCCAACGGCGCCGGTAAAACCACCACCTTCCTGATGATCCTTGGCCTCCACCGCCCCGACAGCGGCGAAATCCGCCTCAATGGCCGGGAAATCACCCAGCTCCCGGTATACAGCCGCGCCCGCTTGGGCATCAGCTTCCTGCCCCAGGAGCCATCGGTTTTCCGCGGCCTCAGCGTCTGGGAAAATGTGAAAGCCATCGCCCAGATGGTCGGGCACAAGTCTTCCCGGCCCATCGAGGAGATCCTGAACGACCTGGGACTGACACCGATCCAGGACCATAAGGCGTACCAGCTTTCCGGCGGCGAGCGCCGCCGCCTGGAGATCGCCCGCTCCCTAATCCTGACTCCAGATTTTTTGCTTCTCGACGAGCCGTTTGCCGGCATCGATCCGATGCAGATCATCGAGCTGCAGGAACTGATCCAGACCTTCAAGGCCAGGGGCATGGGCATCATCATCACCGATCACAATGTCCGTGAGATCTTGAAAATCACCGACCGTTCCTATATCATTCACAGCGGCCAGGTCATCTTTGAGGGGCGATCCGAGGAATTGATCGCCGACAAGAGGGTCAAGAAGGAATACCTGGGAGAAGAATTCAGGTGGAATTGAATGCCGATTAAACTCCAGCTCAGAGGTTCCCAGCAACTGACCATCACCCCGGTGATGCATTATTTCATCCAGCTGCTGACCACCAACCACCTGGAATTGATCGAGACCCTGCAGAACGAAGTCGAAGCGAATCCCATGCTCGAAATCGAGACGGTGGAAAAGCCCGCCCAGGAAGCCGAACCCAACGAAATCCAGCAACGAATGGAAAGGGCCGATACGTCATTCATGACCCCTTATGAGGAACACGGCTTTCTAAGAAAAAATCCCGACGATGTCGACAAAAACAAAGCTTTGGAAACCATGACTCCCTCCTTCATCAGCCTGGCCGACTACCTGCTCGAGCAAGCCATGGCCAACTTCGGCCGGGAGGCCGAGATCGAAATCATCCGCCAGATCATCTACAACCTGGACCAAGACGGCTACCTGAAAATAGAGATCGAGTCCATCGCCTCGCTGCTTCAGACCACTCCGGACGAGATCGAACGCCTGCGCCGGCTCGTCACCCGCTTCGATCCCCCGGGCTGCGCCAGCAAATCGCTCCAGGAATGCCTGCTGGCCCAGGTCGGCGAAGCCCCGGAAAATGAAAAGCTGCGCCGGCTGATCCGCGACCACCTGCAAGACCTCTCCCGCTCCAATTACGAGGCCATCTGCCGCCAGATGGGGATCGCCATGGAAGAGCTCCTCCCCCTCACCGCGCGGCTGAAGCGGCTGAATCCCAGGCCGGCCGAAGCCTTCGACCATGAAGAGATCGAATACGCCCAGGTGGACCTGATGCTGATCAAGGAAAACGGCGAATACCGGGTCATCTATTTGGAAGAGGGCATCCCGCGGCTGTCGCTGTCGCAATATTACCGGGAGATGCTGGACAAGGCCAAGGATAAAAAAACCGTTTCCTATCTGAAAACCCGCTACCGCGACGCCCAGTTTTTCATCGAAAGCATCGAATTGCGCAAAAAAACCATCCTGCGCATCGCCGAATTCCTGGTAAAGGCCCAGAAGGATTTCCTGGATTTCGGCGACAAGTGGAAGAAGCCGCTGACCATGAAGGACGTTGCCCGCGAAATCAACCTCAACGAATCGACCATCTCGCGGGCCGTCAGCAACAAGTTCATGAACTCGGAGAAAGGGCTGATCGCCTTGAAGGATTTTTTCAGTTACGGGCTGAAGGGTGATTTCGGTTTTTCGCATTCGGTCAACACCATCAAGGACAAGATCAAGGAACTGATCCAGAACGAACTGCCGGACAAGCCCCTGGCCGATGATGAAATCGCCACCAAGCTCGCCGACCTGGGCATCCGCATCGCCCGGCGCACGGCGCGCAATTACCGGGAAGAGCTGAACATCCCCAGCTCGTTCGTCAGGAAAAAAGAAAACAAAATAAAAGGAGTAAAAAATGAGCATTAACTTTTCCACCAAGAACATCAAGATACCGGGCGCTTTGAAAGCCTTTATCGAAAAGCACCTGGTCGACATCGAAAAGATCGCCGGGGCGATCATCGACGCCGAGGTGATCATCAACGAA
Organism: Candidatus Aminicenantes bacterium; assembly: GCA_026393795.1. NCBI lineage: Bacteria > Candidatus Aminicenantota > Candidatus Aminicenantota bacterium. Next base: position 21,757 of record JAPKZL010000082.1, read on the forward strand.
GAAAAACTCTCCTATAAAGTGGAAATATCCCTGAAAACGCGTTTGAATTCGTTTTACGCCGAGGACCGCAACAAAATCCTGAAGCAGGCGGTGCGCAACACGCTGGCCACCCTCAGGAACCAGGCCAAGAAAAACAAGGAAAAGCTCAAGGAAGAGAAAAAAAGGGCCGGCAGCAACGGATTCTTCAAGCGGACGCTGGGGTTCATGACCGGCGAAAAACGCGCAGCCCCCGAAGGGGACGAAAGCGCCGAAGCGCGCAAGCCCGGCAACATCGTCATTTCCGAGAACTATTCCTCCAAGCCGATCACGGTCGAGGAAGCGGTGTTTTTTCTCAAGGAGAGCGGTGAAAACGGCTACATGTTCGTCAATGCCGAAACCAACCGCCTGGCCGCCGTCTTTTTCGGCAAAAACGGCGGCATTTCCCTGATGGAACCGAAGCTGTAACCAGGCGGTCCGTTGATGCCCAAAGATATCAAGGGGATCGAGATCAGGCAAATCCTGGAATTGAACCCGCTCAAGATCCAAAAAATCCATAATGAAAAGTGGCTGAACAACTCGGTCAGCCACCCGCGGCCTCAGCGCCCCGGCTTGGGCTTGAGCGGCTATCTGAAGCACATCCAGACCGGCCGCATCCAGGTTTTCGGGAAAACGGAGATCGGCTACCTGCACAACCTGAAGGACGACGAGAAAAACCGCCTACTGAAGAACTACCTGGCGCTGAAACTGCCCGCCATCATCGTTTCCGAAAACATCGCCATCGAAGCGGACTGGATTGCCATGGCCGCCCATTTCCATACCCCGATCCTCATCTCGGAACTGCACACGGCGCCGCTGATTTCCCGCCTCAACGCCTTTCTCTACCAGTACTTTTCCAAGAAAATCAAGCTGAACGGGGTGCTGATGGACATTATGGGCCAGGGCGTACTGCTCACCGGCGCTTCGGGGATCGGCAAGAGCGAAACCGCCCTGGAGCTGGTCAACAAGGGCTACCAGCTGATCGCCGACGATGTCGCCGAGTTTTATCTCGACTCCAACGATGACCTGGTCGGCCGCTCCAACCCGATTATCAAGAACCTGATGGAGGTGCGCGGGTTGGGCATCATCAACATCAACGACATCTTTGGCGCCTCGGCCGTGCTCGATGAAAAAAAACTGAACCTGGTGATCAACCTGGAAAAATGGGATGCCAAAAAAAAATACGACCGCCTGGGCGAGGACAGTTTCTATTTCAAGATCCTGGGCCTGGATATCCCGCTGATCACGCTGCCGGTGGCGCCTGGACGGAACCTGTCGACCATCATCGAGGTGGCCATGCGCAATTTCCTGGTTAAAAAGAGCGGTCGCAAGAGCTACCTCGAATCAAAAAAGGAAAACCCATGAACAGCCGCAGCCGCACAAAAACCCCGGGGTCCGAGGTGACTACAAATGATTAAGAGCCTCATCATCACCCATGGCAACCTGGGCCATGAATTAATCCAGGTGGCCGAAAAGATATTGGAGCAAAAGCTGGCCATCGAGGCCATCGCTTTCGACTGGCAGGGCGACGGCAGCGACATGATCGCCCAGCTGGAAAAATTCATGGCCGCCAACAAAGGCCACAAGATCATTATTTTCACCGACATGTTCGGCGGTTCGCCTTCCAATATCGCGTCCCGCTTCATCAACAAGAACGTGGAAGTCATATCGGGGGTCAATCTCCCCGGCCTGCTCAAGTTTTTCTGCCACGAGGAAAAAGGGAGGAATTTCAAGGAAATCATCAAGACCGTCGCCCAGGGAGCCGTGGAGGGCGTCAATATCATCAGCGAATACATAGGAGAAAAAAATGATTGAAAAAACGCAGGTAATCATCAATAAGCTGGGCCTGCACGCCAGGGCCGCCGCCAAATTATCCCATCTGGCCAACATGTTCAACGCCAATATTTACCTGATTTACAACGAGGATAAAGTCAACGCCAAGAGCCTGCTCGGAATATTGACTCTGGCCGCATCGGTCGGCAACGAGATCATCCTGCAAGCCAGCGGCGACGATGAACAGCAAGCCATCACTGCAATCAGCGAGCTTTTCAACCGCAAATTCGACGAAGAAAGCTGAATGATCCGCATCAAGGGTAAAGCGGTCTCGCCCGGAATCGTCATGGGCAAGGCCATGCTCTATGATTCCGCCCGGGAGGTGATCCGGCCCGAAAAAATCGCTGAAAAGTCGGTCGAAAGGGAAATCTGGCGCCTGGAAAACGCGGTAAAGAAAACCCAGGCCCAGTTGAAGAAAATCAACCGCGACTTGCAAAAGGTCATGGGCCGGGACTCGGCCCTGATCATCGAGACGCAGTACATGCTCATCCAGGACAACCATCTTTTGGACGAAATCAAGGTCGCCATCAAGGGCAATCTGGTCAAAGCCGAGTGGGCGATCAAGGAAACCGAAAAAAAATACCTGCGCATCTTCAACACCATTCCCGATCTCTCATTCAAGACCAAGAGCAACGACATTTCCGACGTGTTGAGCCGGCTGATCGAAAACCTGAAAAGAAGCGGCCGCTCGTCGCCGGCCGCCCATCCCGGCCAGGTCATCTTGGTCGCCGACGACATCACCCCTTCCGAGGCCGCCAAGCTGATGGGCAGCAACAAATTGCTGGGCCTGGTCCTGAACAAGGGCGGCGAGACATCGCACACGGTCATCCTGGCCCGTACCATGGGCATTCCCGCCATCATGGACACCGCCAATGCCACCGAATCCATCGCAGACGGCGATGAACTGGCGCTGGACAGCATCAACGGCGAAGTGATCGTGCAGCCCACCCAGGCCGTGGTCGCCGAGATCACCATCAAGAGCGAAAAATACCAGATCTACCGCGAACAGCTTAAAACGCTCAGCCAGTTGCCGGAACTGACCCGCGACCATCATCAGTTCCATCTCTACGCCAATATCGAGCTCCCTTTCGAAAGCGAAATTGTCCAGGCGTACGGGGCCAAGGGCATCGGCTTGTTCCACACCGAATTCATGTACCTGGACGACAAAATGAACCTGGCGGAGGAAGCGCAGTACCTGATATACAAGAGCATCGCCCAGAACATATTCCCCCATCCGTTGGTCGTCCGCACCTACGACCTGGGCCGCGACAAATCGGACGCAGCCGCGCCCGGCCGCGAAGAGAACCCCTCGCTGGGACTGATGGCCGTGCGCATGTTCCTAAAGAAAAAGGAAGCGTTCAAAATCCAGATCAAGGCCATCCAGCGGGCCAACAGCAGCGGCAACATCAGGATCCTGTTCCCGATGATCACCGAGATCGAGGAAATTCACGCCATCCGGGCCATCATGGCCGAAACCAAGGAGGAGTTGCTGCACGAGGGCCATTATCCGAAGAAGGACGTCGCGGTCGGCATCATGCTGGAGATCCCGGCCGCGGTGCGGCTGATCCGCTACCTGAAGGACGATGTCGATTTCTTTTCGATCGGGACCAACGACCTGATCCAGTACCTGCTGGCCGTGGACCGCAACAACAGCGAGGTGGCTTACCTGTTCAGCCCCTTCCACCCGGCCTTCGTCCACATCCTCAAGGAGATCCGCCAGGAAGCGGCCCGCATCGGCAAGGAAGTCACCATCTGCGGCGAAATGGCCGGCAAGTGCTTCCAGGCGCTGATGCTTCTGGGCATGGGCTTCACCCATTTTTCCATGAACGCCATGGCCATCGCCGAGATCAAGAGGGTGTTCACCCAGATCCATTACAGCCGTTTGCGAAAAATCGTCGCCGAGTTGGACCGCTTCAGCTCGCGTACGGAAATCGAGGAATACCTCACCGAATCGCTGCTGAAGCTGTACCCCGACCTGCTGATCCGCCAACGCTTGTTCTAGAAATTATCGAACCAGGTATTCGTGACGCGTGACGGAGCAGGCAATCATTACACGTACTTTAAAAATACATCCCTGACTTTATCCGTCAACTGGGTGATCGTTTCCTTGGTATATCCGGACACCGGGATGGGTTTTTCGATTGAGAATTCGATCCGGCCGGGGCGGATGAGCAGGCTGCTGCGGCGATTGATCTCATAAGCCCCCTTCTGCACCAGGGGCAGGATGTCCAGGCCGGTCTCCAGGGCCAGCAGGAAGCCGCCTTTTTTGAAAGGCCCGAGCTTGCCGTCGCGGGTGCGCGTCCCTTCCGGGAATACGGCGCAGGAAAAATTTTTTTTCTGCCTGATCAGCGCGGCGGCGCGGCGCAGGGATTCCATGGCCTTGATGCCGCTCTTGCGGCTGACCGGGATCTGGCCCATGCGCCGGATCACCCAGCCGTAGACCGGCCAGTCGAAGTGGCTCTCCTCCTCGATACCGCGCGCCCAACCCGGGAAACTGCGGTAGAAAACAAAACCGTCGAGGAGATTGACGTGGTTCATCATCAGGATGTACTGCCGGCCCGATTGGAAGTTTTCCCGGCCCGATAGGGTGACCCGGATGCCGCAGATCCAGACCAGCGAGCGGCACAATCCCTTCACCCAGCCTTCAAAAAAACCGCCGGCGCGGAAAATGCCGATCAACAATAGGAACAGCGCCCCGAAAAAGAACCAGATCCCGCCGATGCACCAGATCAGCAGCGAGAGAGCGGCGGCAGCGGCTTTCTTCATGCCAGGATGGTCAGCTCGCCGGGGAGCACCTTCAGCGCCAGCGGCGTCGCGCCCAGCAGTTCGCCGTCAGCCATGAGCTGCTCCTGCGGGCAGCTGTCGATCACGATCTCGGCGGCACGGAAATGCTTCACCTTGGGATGCCCGACATGGGTGCCCTTGAACACCCTGGAAAAGATGTTCAGGATGTCGCGGCGGTTGACACCCGCGAAGATGACCAGGTCCACCTTGCCGTCACCGCTGTCGGCGGCGGGGGCGATCTTCATGCCGCCGCCGGTATACTTGGAATTGGAGATGACCAGGGCGCTGTCAGCGACCTCCATCTTTTCATTGTCGACGGTCAGCAGCATGCGGTTGCGCATGCCCTTGGCCAGGCGCAGCAGCACGGCCAGGCTGTAGCCCATGGAACCGAAGCCTTTGAGCTTCTCGTTGGTCAGCTTGAGGATGTCGGCGATCAGGCCGACGCCCAGGATGTTGAGGTAATATTGCCTGATTTTCTTTTGCCCGCGCTGATAGACGATTTCCACCAGATCGACCTGGCGGCGCTTTCCGGCCAGAATGTTCTCGACGGCCGGCCGCCAATTCAGGATTGAAAAATCGCGCAGGAAGGAATTGCCGGTGCCGGCCGGTATCATGCCCAGTTCCACCGGCTTTTCCGGCCTCCCGTCGGCGTACAGGCCGTTGACGATCTCGAAGGGGGTGCCGTCGCCGCCGATGGTCAGGATTCTCTCGTATTCCTGGCTGGCGGCTTCACGGCCGATCTGGAAAGCATGGCCAGCATACTCGGAAACCTTGACATCCATCCGGCCGATGCGCTCGGCCAGCGTCGTGCGGATGGCGGCGAAAGCCTTGAGCCCCTTGCCCTTGCCGGCATGGGGATTCAGAACGAGCATGGTTTTGAGGTCGGGAAGCATGGCTATTTATAGCACAGGCCCGAGGCAAAGACAACCCGGATTCCCCGCCTTATTCCTTCCTTCCTTTAACTGTAACCGAAAGACTCATGGATTGCCAGGGCGCTGGATAACCCATTTTTTTGGCTGTTTTTTACTCAATACCTGCCTTTCCTGCCGCCTCATCGACCAGCCATGAAGGGATATCGGCGGAGGTTTGAACATCAGAGTGTGGAAAACTCGCGAAAAGGGATGAAAGAACCTGATTGCTCCGTACTCTTCTTTTTTTGCACAACTATGTCACGCCGATATTACCGATAACATTGCCTTTTCCTGATAACATCCGACCTGCAAGGGTTTGCGGAATCGCGCCTCTATTTCAGCTTCAGGGTGATGCGTTTGGCCGTGGCCCCCTTGACCAGGTTGAGCTTGCGCACGAACTCGTCGATCTTGGCGTCCTCGCCCACCATCTCCAGCAGCACCAGGCCGGTCTGGGAGCAATTGTCGAGCACGCCGTCATGAATGCCAAGCCGGGTCTTGATCAAGCAGCCCCAGCCGGTGAGTATCTTTTGCACGTTCATAGCGGTCTCGCTGCGGGTGCTGATCAGTAGCGCCACCACGTCTCTTTTATTCATCGCAGCCTCCTAGATGTATGATTGGCTATAGTACCACAAACGAATGGCGCGTACCCGCAGCCGGCGAAATTCAATTGACATTCACGCCAATTGTCTTCAGAATACGACCATGGCTGCTGACATCAAACAACTGCTGAGCAATCTGCTCGGCTTCTACGATTTCACCGGCAAGACCATCGTCTCAATCGGGGCCGGCGGCGGGCAGATGATCGAGTACGCGCGACCGGCCAAGCGAGTGTTTGCCGTGGACAGCAGCGCCGCGGCGCTGGACACGCTGCGCCAAAACCTGAAAAAATCGGACCTCGCCAACAAGTTCACCATCATCCTTTCCGACTTCTATCGCTGCCAGCAAAAGGGCGACGTGGTGCTGTTCGAGTTCTGCCTGCACGAATTGCCAGATCCCGCCACAGCCCTAGCCCACGCCCGCGAGCTGGCCGGAGACGTCCTGGTCGCTGACCATTTCCCCGGATCGGAGTGGGCGTACCATGTCGCCGAGGAGGACAAGGTCGCCAGGAGTTGGAAAGCGCTTCACGCCTGTCGGCCCAGGAAGGTGCAAAAACACGAAACGGTCCAGTCATTCAAGGACTACCAGGAGCTACGACTGAAAGTGGAGTCGATAGGCGAGGTCGCCATCAGCCGCATCACGCCCTTCGTCGGTCGCAGCGACTTCACCATCCCCATGACCTACGGCTTCGCCCTGGTTTAAACGGCCGGAACGCACCTCCACGAAGGCTGGGCTTTTCGCCTGCTGCTGTGCTATACTCGGCCTGTCCCAACCACGCGGAGGTAAATATGGCGTCAGCGGATGAATTCAAGGGGTTTTCCAAAGAGACCGTTAAATTCTTTCGCGAGCTGGCGAAAAACAACGACCGCGAGTGGTTCGCGGCCCAGCGCCGCCACTATGATGAGTTCGTGCTGCGGCCGGCCCAGGCATTTGTCGTTGCCATGGGCGAGCGGCTGCAACGCCTCACCCCCGGGATCAACGCCGACCCGCGTGCGAACGGTTCGTTGTTCCGCATTTTCCGCGACACCCGTTTCAGCCAGGACAAGACGCCGTACAAGACCCATCTGGGGATATATTTTTGGGAGGGCCAGGGGGGGCGAATGGAATGCTCGGGCTATTACTTCCACCTGGAACCGCCCATCATGATGCTGGGAGGGGGAATCTACATTTTCCCGCGCCCGCTGCTCGAGCGTTTCCGCCAGGCCGCGCTCGACCCGGAATACGGCGACGAGCTGGCTGCAATCATCAGGAAAATCCTCGCCCGGCCGGGCTTCATCCTCGGCAACCCGCACTACAAGCGCCTCCCGCCCGGGACCGATCCCGCCCATGCCAATGCCGGGCTGCTGCTCCACAACGGCTTGTATGCCGCCTGGGAATCAAAAATACCGAATGAGTTCTATTCAGCCGCGTTGCTTGAGTATTGCACCGACAAGTTCAGCTTGCTGCAACCCTTGCATCGATGGCTGACCGACCTGAGAAACGGCAATTTCGATTTTTAAAGGGTAGTGACAGGTCGCGACCTGTCACTACTTCGTCATGTTTTTGCAAAACCGAAAATATCTTCGGTGATATAAGGCAGTTCCGTGCGCAGGCGCAAGCGGCGACGATTGTTTTTGAGGGTGGCGATGTCCACGACGATGACTCCGGCCAGGGAAAAATATTCGGGCCGCAGGTACTGCGCCCATTCCACCGCCACCACCCCGGCGCCGATGAACTCGTCAATGGGGTTTTCCCGGGCTCCGAGCAGTCCGCCCAAGCGGTACAGATCGAAATGGAACAAAGGGTGGATGCCCTGGTACTGGTTCATCAGCACGTAGGATGGGCTGACCACTTCCGGCACGGGAATTTCCAGCCCGGAAGCGATGCCCTTGATCAGAATGGTCTTCCCGGCCGCCAGGTCGCCACTGACCAGAATAATCTCTTGCCCGCGCAGCTGGAGTCCCAGCCGCCGGCCGATGGCCTGCGTGTCTTCAGGAGCCGAGGAAAGGAGAGTGGAATCCATCGATGCCCAGGATACTCTTCGGGATGGCGGCGGCGATATCGCTGGCCGTCAGCCCCATTTCGCCGGTCCGGCGCGCGGCCAGATCGCCGGCGAAACCGTGCAGGAAGACGGCGGCGGCCAGGATCGTTTCCATCGGCTGCTGCGGATGGAATTGGGCGATCAGGCCGGCGATCAGGCCGCTGAGGACATCGCCGCTGCCGGCCGTGGCCATTCCGGGATTGCCGGTCTGGTTGACCCAGACCCGGCCCTCGGGGGTCGCCGTCAGCGTATGATGTCCTTTCAAAACCAAGTAAAGGCCGTACTTAAGGGCGAATTCCCTGGCCAGGCCCAGGCGGTTATCCCGGATCTCTTTGAGGGTTTTGTTGGTCAGCCGGGCAAACTCGCCGGGGTGCGGCGTCAGCACCAGCGGCCGTGAACTGCGCGTCGGCAGCAGGTTGGTCTGGCCCTGGAGCACGTTGAGGGCATCGGCGTCCAGGACGAATGGCTGGTGTGATTCCCTCAGCAACAGCGATACGGTTTTCAGGGTGGAAAGCCGATTGCCCATTCCCGGGCCGGCCAGGACGCAGGAAAAGTCGTTCAGCCGGCCGGAGAGCTCCTCCGGCTTTTCGTAGGGCAAGGTCATAATCTCGGGATGGGCCAGAACGTAGAGGTCACGGTTGCGCATCGAGACGGCGGCGGTGCATAGTCCCGCCCCGGCCTTCAGGGCGGCGAACGCAGCCAAAATGCCGGCTCCCGGTTTTTCATTGGAGCCGGCGACGACCAGGGCATGGCCGAATGTCCCCTTGTAGGCATCCGCCTTGCGTCTGGCCAGCAAGGCCTTGAAATCGGCCGGCTCGGTCAGGCGGATATAATGTTCCTTGTCGTCTTCCAGACCATCTGGAATGCCGATGGGAAGGACGCGGATCTTGCCGCAGTCCGGGCAGCCGTCGGGAGCGAGGTGGGCCCACTTCAAGCTGTGCAGCGCGGCCGTTACCCGCGCCTGGACATGGATACCGGCCTCGGACGGAAAGCTTTCACCCAGACCCGAGGGGATGTCCACGGCGGCGACGGGAATGCCCGATTCATTGACCGCCTCGAGAGCTTCGGCGAACAATCCCGAGGTCACCGGCTTGTCAAGGCCGGTACCAAACACGGCATCAACCAGGAACGTTCCCTCGGCGTCGCGCTCGGCCAGGATCTTTTTGAGTTTGGCCATATTGGCGATGATCTCGATATCGCCTTCCAGGGCGCGGATGAGATCATAATTGGTCCTGGCGTCGGCGCTGAGCTGAGCGGGCGGGACAAGGAGGAGAAAGCGCACCCCATAGCCCAGTTCCAGCAGCTGGCGGCCGATGGCCAGGCCGTCGCCGCCATTGTTGCCCTTGCCGGCCAGCACCAGGCAGTCGGGGAAACGGTTGGGTGGGAATTCGTCTGCGAAACAGGCGGCGGCCGCCTGGGCCGCGTTCTCCATCAGCACAATGGACGGAATCCCCGCTTTTTCGATCGCCAAGCGCTCCAGTTCCTTGATCCAAGAAAAGAGCAGAATTTTCATTATTTCTCGGCCTTCCTTTTGCCTTTCTTTTCGCTGCCAGCATCCTGCTTCGTGTCCTTCTTCACGATTTCATCGAGTTGGCTGGCCAGGATGCCGCCAAAACCGCCTTCATCCTGGTAGCGCACTTCCTCGCCCTTGACCGGCTTTTTCTTTTCCAGCGCCGCTTCGGTTTCGGAAACGATCTCGCTGATATCGGTTTGCAGCATCTGCTTTTTTATTTCATCCAACTCGATCTTTTCCTCCAGGATCTTCCTTTGCCCTTTGCGGACCGTCTTCGCCGTTTTTTCGACATCAATTTTTTTCTTCAGTTTCTTGCCCGACTCCGGCTTGGCGAGGGTGGCCTCGAGGGGGATGCTGGCCTTGGCCTGGGCTTCATCTTCCCTGGCGTACGGCTTCTTGGCGCGGCCGTCCGCGCTTGCGCCCGGCAGCTTGTCGCCCGCAGGGAAAGCGCTTTCCTGCCGGCGCCGCGATTCCTTCTCATGAAGCAGCTTCTCCTTCTGCCACATCTCCTCTTCGCGCTTCTTACGCCGCCCCTCGCGGATGAGGCGGATCTCTTCCTTGACCTTCAGCTCTTCATCCAGCTGGTGCTTGCGCGAATCCTCGCGCTTACGCTTCATTTCCTCGATCAATCCCTGGCGGCGGTCCCGCTCTTCTTCCTCGATTTCCATCACGGCGTCCGAATCCAGGTAAAAGACCCCGGCCAGCTTCTCGGCCGGGACGAACTCCGGATTGCTCAGGATGACATCTTCGACCAGTTTGAGGTCGACGGGAGCAATCAGGTCCAGGATGTGGTAAAGCCGAAGCAGGTGGATTTCATAATTTTTTTCCCGGCCGCCGAATTCCAGGAATAT
>JAPKZL010000083.1 GCA_026393795.1 Candidatus Aminicenantes bacterium
ACTTTAGATCAGTTGTATTCTGCTAATCAGCGCATGCGGTGTACCAATGCTAATGATCCTTCTTAACGAACTTGCGATCTTGGCTTACAAAAAATTGCTGTATAGGGGACTAATGAAATGAATTTGCTTAGACTTCTCCGAATGGATGTCGGACGGCAATATTATTTCGCTGGGAGCAAACGGACCCACTTCACGGTTTGGGATGTATTTAAAGCTCTATTCTCTCCACGGTTCGTTCCAGTCGTTTTGTATCGTCTTTCCTATTGGTGCGGGCAACACCATTTACGTCCTTTAGGAAGGTTGTTTTCAATGGAAAACTTTGTCCTTTTTGGACTAGAGATCGGTATTGACTGCGAGATTGGCCCGGGACTTTATTTTCCACATACATCTGGCACTGTGATCGGGGCAAAACGGATCGGAGCCAATGCTGTAATTTATCACAATGTAACCGTGGGAGCGAAATCTCCTGATCTTGCCTACGATGTGAACGTCCGCCCAGAGATAGGTGATGATGCATTCTTGGGTGCCGGAGCTAAGATAATTGGGCCCATCGTTCTGGGAAATAGTGTTGTGGTTGCAGCTAATTGTGTGGTGGTTCATTCGATTCCTGCTAATAGCCGAGTAACAGGAATCCCCGGTAAACCTTCACCAAAAAAGCCGGCTGTTCCTGATTAAAACGATCACTGAAAGTAAATGCTACGCTTAGTACCAAGAATTTAAAAAGAATGATTCCCCCTAAAATTGATTTGAAGGATCGCCGCATCCTAGTTATTTGTGCGAAGTTTTTTGGCTATGAAATTAAGGTCGTAGAACATCTCCGTTCTCGAGGAGCGCTTGTAGAATTTGCAGATGAACGGCCAGGGAATTCGTCACTTGCAAAGACTTTGATCCGTTTACATTCGGTAATAATCAGACCGATCATCAATAAATATTACATTGAAATTCTTAAACGGTTCTCAAAAAACGATTTTGATGACATTTTATTCATCAGTCCCGAGTGCTGCAGTTTGAAGATCATGCAACTCTTTAGGCTACAGTATCCCAAGGCGAGGTTTTTGCTCTACATGTGGGACTCTTTGAAGAATAAGGGGCATCGAACCCCCGATGCTTTTCTGAGTTTTTTCGACCGCAGTCTTAGTTTTGACGACGAAGATTCCAGACTCTATGGGCTTATTTTTAGGCCCCTTTTTTTTATTGAAAGTATGATGGACTCTAGTCGAGAAAAGGTTAAGTACGCGTTCTCATTTGTGGGAACTATTCACAGTGATCGTTTCAAGATAATTCGGACTTTTAGTGAGGAAGCCGATAAGCTTGGGTTGAAATATTTTGTTTATCCCTTCCTTCCCAGTCGATTCCATTACTGGTTATATCGTCTTACCAAGCGGGAATTTCAGGGATTCAGCATAAATCATTTTCATTTCCACCCTATGCCCTATTCTGAAGTTTTAAAAATTCTAAAGAAATCAAACGTGATTATAGATATGGAGCATCCTAAGCAGAGAGGTTTGACAATGAGAACCCTCGAAGTCCTTGGGGCTGGGAAAAAATTGATTACAACTAACAAAGAAATTCGGTGCTATTCATTTTTCTCAGAGGATCGGGTCATGATTATTGACCGCAAAAAACCTTCGTTAAGGTCTAGTTTTTTTGAGGATAATGGCAATCCAATTTCTAGTGATGTGATTTCTCGATTCAGTATCACGCACTGGGTGAATGATATTTTTCAATGTTGATTTATTTTTGTTCTTTTCATAAGGCATTCTTGCGAGTTGCCTGTTTAACAACCAGAGTTCTTTGAAGTTCAATCAGTTAATCCAAAAGGGGAGGATGTGTTCCAAACAATCTTCTTGACAGGCACTGGAGGGTCTGCCAACGGAGTCATTCTCGATCTTTTGGTTGACAAATATCATTCCGTTATTTCGGAGTCCACTGGGAAAATATCGAAAAGTTACGCGTCAGCCTGAAACAAATGAATATCTTGAATTATGCAACCCACTAGTACTCAATTCCCTTCCGCTGGCCCGATATTGATTACGGGAGCCAATGGATTTTTAGTCAGCAAAATTGTCTCTCAATCGATTAATTCTGGAATGCAAGTACGCGCTACTGATCGCATGCCATTATCGCTTGTTTCTGGTTTAGATTATTTTTATGCAGAAATACTTGATCCTGATAGTTTGGCGACGCATCTGAGTGATATGGCGGTATTGGTCCATGTTGCTGGCCTAGCCCACATTTTTGATAAGTCCAAGGCAAGTGCGGCGCCCTTCAAGGCTGTCAATGAAACTGGCACAGCGAATGTTACCCGGGCAGCGGCAAAGGCGGGTGTGAAACATTTTATTCTGATAAGTTCGGTGTCGGTTTACGGCGGCAGTCGGGACGGTGGGGCGGAAGACTCAGGTTGTTACCCACAGGGACCTTATGCAGAAAGCAAATATCAGGCAGAGCAGCGCGCTATTGAAATATCTGAGGCGTCAGGTATGGCGCTTACCATTTTGCGTTTGGCTACGTTATACGGTGAGGGTGATCCAGGTAATGTGGCAAGATTGATGCGATCGATCGATCGTGGACGTTTTATTTGGATCGGAAATGGTTCGAATCACAAAAGCTTATTGCATCGCGAAGACGCGGCCTGGGCATCTTTGGCTGTTATGCAAAGCCCAGCTGCCGGTGTGAATATTTATAATGTCTCTGCGCCCCCGTGCACGATGCGTGAAGTGGTAGAAGGTTTGGCGGGGGCATTGGGAAAACGCATTCCATCATTTGGCATTCCAGCCTCATTGGTGCGGGGAATATCTGGTCTTTTTTTAGGATTACCTATAACTCGATTGCAAACCTTGGGAGCCACAGCGCAAAAATGGCTGGCCGATGATGTGTACGACGGCATTAAATTTGCTCAGGCGTTCAATTTTCAGCCGCGAGTGAATTTAACGGAGGGATTGCACCGGGAAGTGGTTTGGTATCGAGCGGAACAGGCGCAACGAGATAAGAACAGAAAGTTTTAAGTTTTTTGTTTTAGGTTTTAAGTTAAAAAAAATGAAACAGAGTTTGATAAAAGAGAAAAGCTATTCATTTGCTTTGGAAATTATCGGACTGTATAAAGTCTTACTCAAACAGAATGAGTTTGTTTTGTCCAAGCAAGTACTTAAATCAGGCACGAGTATTGGTGCTAATGTTGAAGAGGCATTGGCTGGCCAGAGCAGGGCTGACTTTCCGGCTAAAATGTCAATTGCTTCGAAAGAGGCAAGGGAAACAGGCTACTGGCTTAGATTACTACGGGACAGCGGAATAATCTCAAAAACAAAAATTGGGCCACTTTTGCTTGAAGCAGAATCGATCGCCAATATGCTTACTGCGAGTGTAAAAACAACCCAAAACTCATATCTTAAAACTCACAACTCAAAACCCAAAACCTAAAACTCAAAATCAGCCAAAACATGAAACGTATATTTGATTTCACAACAGCTCTTATCCTTTTACTGCTCTTCAGTTTTCCGATACTTTTTATTGCATTGTTGGTGAAGCTGACCTCCAGAGGGCCAGTATTATATTGGTCTGATAGAGTGGGGAAGGGAAATACGATTTTCAAGATGCCAAAGTTTCGGACAATGAAGGTCGACACTCCGGCTGTTGCCACCCATCTTCTCGATGACCCGGAGCGGTTTTTGACTCCAATTGGCAATTTTCTACGTAAATCAAGCTTGGATGAGCTTCCGCAGTTGTTGAGTATTATTAGGGGAGATATGAGTTTTGTTGGGCCAAGACCGGCCTTGTTTAATCAGGATGATCTTGTTGATTTAAGGACAAAAAAGGGGATTCATGTTCTTACACCCGGACTTACCGGCTGGGCGCAGATAAATGGCCGGGATGATATTCCGATTCCTACCAAAGTGGAATTCGATGAATATTATCTGAAAAACATGTCGTTTTTCTTTGACTTCAAGATATTGTTGATGACATTTATAAAGGTCACTCGCGCAGAAAATGTCAGCCATTAATTATAGAGTTTTGAGTTGCGAGTTTTGAATTTTAAGTTAATAGCACTATCAATTAGGATATCTTAAAGTTTTTTAGGGCAGCGAATTACAACTCACAACTTAAAACCCAAAACTCAAAACCTGCCTTACTCTTGATGTTTATTATTTTCTATAAACTCGTTGTCGGCTGGCTCATGCCGCCCGGTTGTTTTATCCTCTTGTTCATGGTATGCGCCTGGAAAACCCGGTCAATTACCGATCCGGCCCTGCGGAAAACACTGCGCGCGCTTGCCCTTGTCGGTGCTGTGGGGCTATACCTGCTGTCTATCCAGCCGGTCTTGCATCTTCTGGCCAGTGGTTTGGAAAACATATACCCGGTGGTGCAGGAAGCGCAAATCAAAAAAACAAATGCCATTGTTGTGCTGAGTGCGGGTATTGTGGAAGGGGTACCGGCGAGTTTCTCTTCGTTTCTGGCGGCTCCCTCTCCTTCAGCAATAGTGCGGCTCAGCGAAGGCATCCGGCTCTACCGCAGAATCAAGGCCGAAGAACGGGTTTGCACCATCATCCTGACCGGCGGCCGTTTTTATGGTGGCCTGTATGCCGCCAGTGTTGTTTCCCGGGAATGGCTGATTTCCATGGGGATTCCGGCAAGCGATATTCATTTGGAAACATCCAGCCGGACAACATTTGAAGAAGCCCGTTTTGTGTTGCCAACGGTTCGCAACGTATCAGCGGAAGCGGTGTTTCTGGTAACCGCCGCCTCGCATATGCCCCGCGCGGTGGCCACCTTCAACACATTCGGCCTGTCCGTGATCCCGGCACCTTGTGATTTTTCCGGCTCGGCAAAGCTGGGCCTTTTCAGTTTCCTACCAGAAGCCGCGGCCTTGCGAGAAAACCGCTTGCTGCTTTGGGAATATCTGGGAGCGGTGTATTATAAAGTAAGAAGGAAGTAATTAGAGAGTTTTAAGTTTTATATTTTGAGTTTTGAGTTGTGAAAAAAAGAGAAAAGAGTTAGCCCAACTTCCGCATTTTTTATCTGGGTGGGGCTGTTTTTCACGGTGGGCGGAAAAAGGAATCGAGGATTGATGTGGATTTCGGTTTGGGCTGGTGCACCAGGTGGTGATGGTGGTTTTACCCACCAGCAGCGGGGGAAGAATTGCACATCCGCCGGGGGACGGTCCCGGAACAACAGCACGTAGAAATATATGATAATCTCGGCATTCCCCACGAGCCAATGAAGCCGGTCAAGAATTGGCGAACCCATGCTGGAAATAGAGACTAAATGAATAGTCGAATGCAGCACCCACGCGGTTCTTCGTCATCACACTGCGGAAGTTATGATAAATCTGAGTTGCATCAGGGGAAAAAGCGGAATTTCGAGATCATGGACGCGATCGAGTTCCTGCACCGGGTTTGTCTCCATATCCCCGAACATTACGAAGCGCTCATTCGCTATTACGGGTATTATGCCAATATCGCCCGGGGGAAGAGAAAGAAATTGGGGTTGGAGAATTAGTTGTCGCTTAAAATCATCGAAGATGCCGCCAGACAAGAAATGTATGTGATTTTTTCTACGGTTCTAAAACACCTGGCCTTGTGGCCGATTGCATATCCCAAACCTGCTGCCACGAGGCCAGGGCTTCACCTCTTGACTTTAACCAGTTGTTTTTGGAGTCCTTGACCAGGTAATTCATGAAGAACAGTGACGCCGATTTCATGATCGGGAAGGCATGGGTGAGGAATTTTTTGTCGTCGGTAAAGAGATAATGTTTCCCAAGATGATAACAGAGCTTACTTGTTATCAATCAATAAGGAGGATTCAATGCATAACGTTATTTGGGCAGAGCCGAAAAATGTCACCAGTATTGACGACTGCTATTTCTATCACACTATGGATATCCCCGATCATGGGATTGTCCATGGTGAATGGGACTTAAGGGGCAGGGAAGCTGCCTATCTTGGCAATGTGAACCTCGCTGGGAAAAGGGTCTTGGAGGTCGGAACTGCAAGCGGGCACCTTTGCTTCACTATGGAAAAGATGGGCGCCAGCGTGGTTGCTTATGATCTCTCCGACGAGCAGCAATGGGATGTCGTGCCATACGCCGAATATAACATGAAGCAGTACATTGCTGACTTCAAATCCCGCATCCGCCGACTAAACAATGGATACTGGTTCGCTCACCGCGCTTTCAACTCATCTGCAAAGGTCGTATATGGATCAGTATATGAGATTCCTGACAATATTGGCACATTTGATGTTTGTACTTTCGGTTCGATCCTTCTGCATTTGCGCGATCCATTCCTTGCACTTCAGCGCGTCTCGGCTCATGTGCAAGAGAAAGTAATTGTGACTGACACGGCTTCCGGATTTGGGCTCCGAGCGCTTGCCTATAAAATGCTGACCGTGGTTGAAGCGCTTACCGGGGTCCGATTGATCCGTTTCCTGCCAAATGCAAAAAAACTCTCACCACTCGATAGCTGGTGGACGTTGACCCCAAGATTGGTTTCTGAATTCCTGCAGATTCTTGGTTTTGCGCATACAACAATCTCTTTTCACCGACAGCTACACGAGAATAAGGAGATTCTGCTATTTACTGTTGTAGGTCAGAGAAAAAAAGCCAGTACTTACTGATCGTGAATTCAGGCAATTGGAAAATAAGGCGATTAACAGAAAAAATAAACCTTAACCTGTAGTATCGAAAGAGACCAACCTAGTTGACTCAATGAGTGGCACGCTTTTGTATTAAAACTGGGGATATTACCCTCTTACAACTGGTGAAAATAAATGACCCGACTTTCTATAATTATTCCTACCTACAACGAATCGAAAACAATAGTTTTACTGTTAGAAAAAATAAAATTAATTAGGATCTGCTGAAAAACAATATTTATTTCTGGGAACATTGATCTGGACTGTGTTTACGAGTATAATAGAACTTGAAAAATAATTGTAAAGTGCACGGTTTAATGCTCTTATCCCTTAAAAACCTTGCACTTTTACTTTTCAGAGAACCCCATGTATAAACCCAAGAACCGACAGACCAAGCCTCTGTTTTCCGAGTTGTTGCCGTTCGGCGGCCAGTTGGACGAGATCAACCGCAGGCTGCGTATTGCCAAGCTGCTTCCCTGGGACGAGTTGGAGGGCTGGTAGCGTCGCACTTCTCGCACACAGGCCGGCCGGGCACGGACAGCCGGCTGTTCATCGATTTGATGCTGCTCAAGTACATGACCGGGGTTAGCGACCGGGAGATATTGGAGTCGGTGTTAGAGAACCCGTACATGCAGATGTTTTGCGGATTCGAGCGCTTTGTGACGCGCAGGATGCTGGACACCAGCACGCTGACGCGGCTGCGCAAGAAGGTTGGGGTTGAGTTTTTCCGCGACATGGAAGAGCGGACGTATCGGTTGTTGATCGAGCGCCGCATCATCCGTGCCAAGGGGATGCTGGTCGATACCACGGTGTTCCCGGAAAATGTGAAGTACCCGAGTGACGTGGGGTCGTTGAACATGGCGAGGGAATGGCTGGTGAAGCGGGTGACGGCTATGGGTGGGCGACTTGGGCATCGCTACCGCACCTACAAGTGCACGGCTCGTAAGGTATATCTGAACTTCACCAAGAAAAAAGCAAAACGCAAGAAGACGGTGGAGAAAGCCAAGCGGCAGATGCTGAACTTTGTGCGCCGGCTAATCGGCCAGTTCCATGACGCCAAGACCAAGCTGAGCCAGCTGAGCTGGCTGGCGCTGATCCGCATAAATCAAAACCCTGGTTTGAATGCCGAAGTGCAAAAAGCGGCGCGCATGGAAAAGAACAAGAAGAAGCATCAACCGACGTTCGTTTATTACCGGCTGTTGCAGGGCGTAAAGAACCTGCTTGCCGGGGTGAAAAGAATGTTCCTGTTCCGCTGGAAACGCAGAGCCAGAAAGGTTTTACTCAAAACCACCCCTCCCATGCTCCCATTCCTCATCAGCCCAACTGCTCTTACTTATGACATGGAGTATGGATTATGAAAAAATGGGGTGACGCCAGATTGACTTCAGTTGCAGATTTCTGTATATTCCAATAAGTGTTGTGTGGCAACACCAAGAGAGGGTGATAGAATTGAAAATAATTGATCTCTTAAGAAAAAGGTTAAAGTTGCTGATAACGGGGGAGCGAACAAAATGGCTGAGATTTTCGGTTCTCCTATTCTGTGATGTCGTCATTATTATTTTTTCTATATTTATGGCCATTCAATTACGCTTCGGCTTCACTTTCCCAAAGGTGTATCGCCCCATTTTTTGGCAATGGGTCCTGGCGTTTATCCTGGCCAAGTTTTTATTGTTGTATATTTTAAAATTGTATTCCTTTTCCTTGCGCTATGTGGGTATTGTCGAGTTTTTTCGCCTGATCAAGGCGTTCTTTCTTTTTTTTGCTTTAACAGAAGCGGTGAATCTTTGGCTGCTCCGTGTCTATTTTCCCCCCTGCAGTCTCCCTTCCGGGGTGGTCATCATCGATTCTATAATCAGTTTTTGTTTGTTTGGTTTTATCCGCCTGATTAATCGGCTCTATTATGAGTTTTTTCTGCCCGTGAAAACCAAAGGCAAAAGGACCTTGATCGTGGGCGCCAATTTCAAATCGGAGCGCTTGATCAAAGGTCTGCGCATGGCCAAAGTGGGTTTGGTTCCTTTGCTAATTATTGATAAACATCCGGAAAAAGTGGGTAATGAAATGTACGGTCTGCCGGTCATTGATTATGCCCAGGACATCACCCGTTCCATCCGCCTAAACCGAATCGAAACAGCCCTGATTAATCTTCCCCAAGCCGAACACAAAGAAGTGACAGAGGTATTCAATCGCCTGAAAAAGGCCGGGCTCAACGACATCCGTATCGTCCCGCGTATGGAAGAATGGAAAGAAAGCGTCCACCAGATCCATACCATTAATATCGAGGATCTTCTGGCCCGGCAGGCGATCAAGATTGATTTTCAGGGAGTATCCGAAAAATTGCACGACAAAACGGTTATGGTCACTGGGGCGGCGGGATCCATCGGCTCAGAAATCGTACGTAAGCTGCGCGAGCTCCAGGCGCAGCGGGTAATCGCCATCGACATGGATGAGAGCGGTTTGTTCAATCTGCAGCAGGAACTTTTGCCCTACTTGACTGCCGGACAGCGCTTTATCTATGTGGTCGTTTCCATCTGCAATCGTCACAAAATGCATGACCTTTTCCGAGTTTATGGTCCGCAAATTGTTTTCCATGCAGCGGCTTACAAGCATGTGCCGTTGATGGAGGAATTCCCCGAAGAAGCTATTCGGACGAATGTGCTAGGCACTTATGAACTGACTTTGCTGGCCGAGCAATACAAGGTGGAAAAATTCGTCAACATTTCCACCGACAAGGCGGTGAAACCCCGCAGTATAATGGGTACCAGCAAGCGGCTGGCTGAGATGATCTGCCAGGGCATGAACCAATCGTCCACCCACTTCATATCGGTCCGCTTCGGTAATGTCCTCGGCAGCCGCGGCAGCGTAGTGCCGCTGTTTATCGAGCAAATCCGCCGCGGTGGGCCGATCACGGTCACCCATCCGGACATGTGCCGTTATTTTATGACCATTCCCGAGGCGGTGCTGCTGGTCATGCAGGCGCAGTTTTTGAGCCAGGGCGGAGAAGTGTTTGTCCTGGAAATGGGCGAGCCGGTGCGGATTGTTGAATTGGCTCAAAACCTCATCCGACTTAACGGCCTTGAACCAGGTAAGGATATTGAAATAGTATTTACCGGACTCAGACCGGGAGAGAAAATACGCGAGGAGCTTTTAACGGCCGAGGAAGGTGTCGTAAAAACCATTCATAATAAAATATTTATTGCCAAGTTCAAAAAGCAACCTGCGGCGAATGATTTGCAAGGGGTCATTGCCGAGCTCCAAAAAGCTATTAATGAACCAAATGAGATTCGGAAAATTATTGACCGTTTTGTGCAGACCATTTGACTTGATTGAGAAAAAAATCCAATGTAGTGTAAAGCTGCAATGATTTTTAGATTGTATCAAATCATTTGTTTGTTCGCCATGATCCTTGCCTATATTTGCCAGTTTCAATAGCAGCGGTTTTCCCAATAACTATTTTATCTTGCCTATATTTGTTCTTATCGGCATTGTTATTGCCGATAGCATAATTAATAAGGAATTTTTATCGGCAGGCAAGGAAACGATCCCGCGGCACTATATTTACTATTTGCTTATTTTGTTTATATCGTTTATTTTTGTTGTTTTGCGCTGGTCCAACCTGACCCTTTCGCCTTTAGCCTTTTTCAAGGATACGCCGGTCGCGCCCACCGGCCAAAGGATTTCTTTTGGGATCATTTTCCCGGTCGTGGAATTGGCACTGTTCTCCTTATCTCCGCTTTATTATCTTTTGTTGAAGCGCCAGCCTGATCTGCGGCGGATTTTAATCGCTTTTCTTTCAGGTCAGTCGCTATCTATTATCTACTCATTGTTTCAGCGTCTGCAGGAGAAAGTTTCCCCAGAACCTATCCTTCGCGGCATGGCGTCAGATCCAACTGCTTTTGGTTTTTTGTCAGCTCTGGGATTGTTTTTGGCCTGGTATCTTTATTCTCATTATGCTGAAAAATGGCAGGGACTTTTTTTTATTTTTGTCTCCTTGATCGGCATTATGAACTCTGTGACGCGCATCGGAATTTTAGCCGTAATATTGATTTTCTTTTTATTCATTTTTTCTGGAAGAAAAAAAGTTTTCTCATTTATTTTAATATGTATTCTCTTTATAAGTGGGCTGCTTTTATACATGCAATTTTTCCATCAATCACGCTTCAATATTTTAACCCGCCTGAAATATAACTTTCAATTATTCGATAACTCTTTAAAGCAAAAAAAAATTGACTCAAATCCTTTGCGAAACTATTCAGTTGAACGTGCCATACTTTGGCAGTACTCTTCGGAGTGCCTGAAGAGCTTTCCGGTGACCGGAGTGGGAACAGGGAATTTTGTTTTTTGGGTGATGTATGCGCATAATGGCGATTTTTTGCATCATCTTCCTGCCAACCAGTATTTTTTTATATCGTCTTCAACTGGTTTACTCGGGTTGTTAATTTTTTTATTTTTCTGTTCAGGACTTTTCGCAGGCAAAAAATGGCCTGAGAAATTGTTGCTGGGAGCGTTTCTTTTTTTACTCATTTTCAACGATTACTTGTGGTTTTCCGAAATTTTCCTGGTTTTCTGGCTGTTCGCCTCTCTGGGTGAAAAAAGTGAAGAAAAACCCCTGTTTTTAAGCAAACGAGCAAAAATACTCTATATTGGCGGTTTTTTGATTTTTATTATTTTTAATCTCCTGAATTTCTCCAGCCAGCTTCCCAAAAACTGGGCGCGGGAAGCTTCGACCCCCTATGATTATGGTTTCTCATATCCGGAAACCGAACGCGGCCATACGTTCCACTGGAGCGGTGAAAAAGCCGGCATTTATCTCTTCCTGGACAAGGACAATCGCAAGGCTGAATACAAATTGGTTTGTGGCGCCCCGCTCTCCCGTTTGCCCGGGAAGCGGCAATCCGTGGACGTTTATTGGCGCGGGAAACTCTACCGCCAGATCTTTTTCCGGGAGAACGGCGAGTACTTGCTGCAGGTGGAGGACGCCAGCCATTCCGAAGGTTTCCTCGAATTCCGCGTGCGGCCGGCCTTCAACCTGAAAAAAATGGGGCTTGGCGCGGAAACCAGAGACCTTGGCATCCAGGTCAGCGGCCCTGGGCTGTAGAGCATTTTCACTCCCCGATGTACGGTCTATCGCGCAGTTTGCCGGAGCTCCCATGTTTTTTTGCCGCCCGCTTCCAACCCCAGTCGGCGGCCAGGTTGTAAAACCAGCGCGGCATCATGGCTTTGCCCATAAGCATGGTGACCGCAGCGGGGATTTCCTTGCTGTCAGCCAGGTAAGCGGCAGCTTGGGCCAAAGCCTTGACCTGGTGACGGACTATGCCGCCGGCCTTGGCCAGTTCGCGGTTACCGATGGCGCCGCCCATGCCCAGGGCCAGGCAGCCCAGAAAGCGGAAGCCGGCCTGGCGGGCAAAAATGCGCATGATCTCGCCGGCCGGTCGGCAGTGGGCGGTCTCGGGAAAGCCGCAGTTGACAATGGCCGTCAAGGTCTGCTCCGTGCCGCCCTGGCGCCCCTGGCGGCGCTCAGCCACCTGGCGCAGCAGTTCGATCAGCGGCGCGGGGAGGTGGTCGACGTAAAGGGGAAACGCCGTCACCAGCAGCGAGCAGGCGTCGACGGCGGCCAGCAACTCCGCCATTTTCCTTTCATCGGCCAGGGCCGGGTAGAGTATGAGCTTCTTCGTCGCCATGCCGCGCGCCTCGAGCAGGGACAGCAGGTGGTCGCCCAGCGCCTGGGAGACGCTGGCCGTGCCGCGCGGGCTGCCGACCAGGAGCAGCACTTTCTTGCCGTTCATTCTGCCTCCTTGCGGAAAAGTAGAACATCGCCCAAGTGGCGATCCATTTCCGCCAGCGAAACATCACCGCTGAATACCAGCGTCGTGGCTTCGGCATCGCCCATGTTCAAGGCATTGCGTCCGACCAGGAGGCGGAATACCCTCTCGCATTCCGCGTCCTCCTGCTTTTGCGTTCCGATGACCAGCAGGCGGCGCCGGATCGGGTAGCGCAGCGGGTGGTGCGTTTCATTTTTTACCCTGATGAAATAAGGCAGCAACACAGGGATGATCCGGTCCAGCGCCTTTTTCAGCTCCGGCGCATAGCCGCCGAAGGTGATCGGGGTCAGCCAGATGAGCAGGTCGCTGCCTGCTGTGGCGGTCAGGATGGCTTCCTGGTCGTCGTCAACGATGACGCAGCGCCCCGGGGTTCTCACCCAGCAGGAAAAGCACCCCCGGCAGGGCTTGATGCTCATCCCGGCCAGGGCGAACGATTTCACCTGCCAGCCCCTCGGCTTCAACGCCGCCATGACCGCGGCCGCGGCGCGGTTGCTGAGCGGGTCCTGGCCCCCTGCCGGCGATCCTTTCAAAAATACTACTTTCATGGTCTATTCCTCTGGATATTGATTTCGTATTATTCTCCATTTCGGCTTTTTTTTCAAGCTGTAAAAAACAATTTTCCATGATCCAAAAGCATCATTTGCACGTATAATAGAATTGGCGACTGCCAAAAAGGAGGATACCACCTTGCCTAAAAAAACTTTTCTTTCCAGATTGGCGTTGGCTTTACTGCTGGCGGTCATGTGCCTGCCGCTGGCGGCCGAGGACAACCCACTGCTGCAGACATGGAACACTCCCTTCCAGACCCCACCCTTCGACCGCATCCAGCTGGCCCACTACTTGCCGGCGGTGCAGGAGGCGATGAAACGGCAGCAGGCCGAGATCGACGCCATCGCGGCC
>JAPKZL010000084.1 GCA_026393795.1 Candidatus Aminicenantes bacterium
ATATGTCGGAGTTTTATTTATCAGTGCCGGGTGACTTTAATCACCCTTGATCTTCAGTTTAGACCAGCGTATTAACGATGCTTTTATTGACCATAATTGGGCAACAGCCCGTCCAGGTTCCAGAAATCATCATCAGCACTCACCCCAACAAGGCCATTTTTTTAACTCTTCCTCCACCCTTTCCAACAGCTTGCGAAATAGTTTTAATTTTAGTTAAACCAATACAATATTGCTAAATATATCTTGAAAAGCTATAATAATTTCAAGAGGTAAAATTGCTGTTATTCGAATGGGATCCTGTAAAAGCTGCAATGAATAAGAAAATTCATGGCATAACATTTGATGAAGCAAGTACGGCCTTTAAGGACATATTATCACTAACAATTTATGATCCTTTACATTCAGAAGATGAAAATAGGTTCGTGTTGATTGGCAATTCTCACAGGGATCGATTGCTTGTCGTTGTGCATACCGAAAGGGGCGAGAGAATAAGAATAATAAGTGCTCGTAAAGCCAAAAAGAAAGAGAGGCAACAATATGAAAAAAATGCAAAAAGATCAGACCATGCTTGAAGAATATGATTTCGGTGCCGGGGTTCAGGGGAAATACTCAAAAAGATATAGTGAGGGGACCAATGTTATCGTTATCGAACCTGATGTTGCAAAATTTTTCCCAGATCACGATTCGGTCAATCAAGCACTGAGGTCTTTGTCAGAGATCATAAAAAAACAAAATAAATTGCATGACAAATCAATTCAACGGACGGCAGATAGCCGCCGCTGATTCGAAACGTTTATGAGCAAGCTCGAACCTGTTACTCCTGGCGAGATCTTCCTGGAAGAATTTCTAAAACCCATGGTTCTCAGCCAGTATCGTTTGGCCAAGGAAATTGGCGTTCCTGCTCAGCGTATCAGTGAAATTGTTGCTGGCAAGCGTTCGATCACGGCTGATACCGATTTACGGTTGTGCCTGTTCTTTGGTCTGTCCAACGGCTATTGGTTGCGCGCTCAGGTTGTCTACGATACGGAAGTCGCAGAGCGTAACCTTGGCCCGGCGCTGAAAAAGATCAAACCCTGGCCCCATATGTAACCCAACAAGGTACTCCAGTTGATGTCCGTACATCACACCGCTGAGTCTCCCCATTATGTTTAATCAATAAGCCAACAGGATAAGGTTCCAAGTTCCAGAGATCATTATTGGTCACATCCCAGCTTCCCTATCAGCAAATTGAATACCTATTAGGAATAGGTTCGGTAGTGACAGGTCGCGACCTGTCACTACAATAGAGCCATTGACATCACGGACACGCATATTTCCGGATAATGGCTTCGGCGGCGCGGATGCCGTCCACGGCCGAGGATATGATGCCGCCGGCATAGCCCGCCCCTTCGCCGGCAGGGTACAGGCCGCGAATGTTACTCTCGAAGAATTCATCTCTAACGATTCGTACGGGCGACGAGCTCCGAGTCTCAATCCCGGTCAGCACCGCGTCGCCCCCGGCAAAGCCGGGCAGTCGTTTGTCCAGAAAAGGCAGTGCCGATCGCAGGGTCTCGGCCACATAATCAGGCAGGCAATCGGCCAGGTGGGCAAAGCGCCAGCCGGGACGATATGTCGGCTCAATGCTTCCCAACTCCGCTGACGGCAGTCCGATTAGAAAATCCTTGACCAACTGCACAGGGGCAAAATATTTTTTACCGCCTAGGGTAAAGGCTTTCCTTTCCCAGGTTCGCTGGAATTCCATGCCGGCCAGGGGATGATCAGAACCGAAATCGAGCGAAGAGACGCCGACCAGCAAGGCGCTGTTGGCGTTGGCGCCGGCGCGGGCGAAGAGGCTCATGCCATTGGTGGCCAGCCCGTCCGTTTCGGTCGCCGCGGCCACTACCTGCCCGCCCGGGCACATGCAGAACGTGTAGGCCGAACGGCCGCCTGGAGCGTGAAATACCAGCTTGTAATCGGCTGCGCCCAAGCGCGGATGGCCGGCGTGGGCCCCATATTGCGCCTCATCGATCATTTGCTGCGGATGTTCGATGCGAGCCCTGGCCAGAAATATCCACGGCAATAATTTTATTGTCCTTTATCTTGAGACCGCTGACCAGGCAATTAAAACGAACCTCCCCGCCCAAGTTAATAATGGTCTGGCGGATATTTTTGACAATATCCGGCAAGCGGTCACTCCCCAGGTGGGGCTTGTTCAGATAAAGGATGTCTGCGGGAGCGCCGGCGGCAACGAATTCCTCCAGCACCTTGCGGCAGCACGGATCATGGATCAGGGTCGCCAGCTTGCCGTCAGAAAATGTCCCGGCGCCGCCTTCACCGAAATGGAGGTTGGACTCCCCTGCCAGTTCGCCGGCTGACCAGAAGTGCGCCACGTCCCGGTACCGTTCGTCGACCGGCTTGCCCCGTTCCAGGACGAGCGGCCGGTAACCCCGGCGCGCCAGCAGCAGGGCGGCAAAAAGACCGGCCGGCCCGCTGCCGATCACCACTGGTGATCCGTAAAGTTTTTCCCGGCCTGGAACGACATCGCAGTAAGCCGAGTCAGGCGCCGGGATGATCGCACCCCCCTGTTGCCGGCGCACAAAACGCGGCTCGTCTTTAACAGCCACGTCCACGGTGTAGACCAGGTGGATCGCCCCCTTTTTGCGTGCATCCACGGCCTGGCGGAAGATCTGGGTCTCAAGCAGTTCTTCCTGGCGGATACCGAGTTTGGCAATGACGGCCCGCTCCAGGGCGCCGGCATCGTGGTCCAGCGGCAGTTTGATCTCAAAGAGCCTCAGCATGGCCACTCAGCGGCTGGCGGCGCTGAGGCCGGCAAGCCAGCCCGAAGACCAGGCCCACTGCAGGTTGAAACCGCCGCAGTCGCCGTCGACATCGAGAATTTCTCCGCAAAAATGAAGTCCCGGGACCAGTAAAGATTCGAGCGTTTCCGGGTTCACCTGGTCAAGGGCGACGCCGCCGGCCGTAACCTGGGCCTCGGGCCAGGGCATCGTGCCCGAGACCGGCAGCGACCAGCTCTTCAAGATCCTCGCCAGGTCGAGTCGCGCCGCCGGGGAAATCTCAGCGCCGGAAAGAGCGTGGCCATCGATGCCGGCGGCGGAGAGAATGACCGGGATCAAGCGCTTGTGCAGCAGCCCCACCAGCCCGTCGGCGATTGACTTGTGCCCCTGGCAACGGAAGCGGACCCCCAAAGCGGATGCCAGCTCCTCAAGGCTCGAGGCGGGGAATAGATCCAAGACAATGCAGGGCTCCTTGTTTGCCTTCAAGGCCCGGGAAGCCGTCCCGCTCAGCTGCAGGACCGGCGGCCCCGAAATGCCGCTGTCGGTGAAGAGGAATTCCCCCTCCTCGCCACGCAAAACCTCGTTGCCGCAGCGCACCTCGCCGGAGCCTTCGAAGCTGACCCCCTTCAGTTTGCGCAGGAAGTCGGCGCGGAGGCGCAGGGGAACCAGCGCCGCGACGGGATCGACCAGGCGATGGCCCAGTGCCGTTGCCAGGCGCAACCCCGAGCCGTCGCTGCCGAACTGCGGCCCGGCCATGCCGCCGCAGGCGAGGACGACCCGCTCCGCTTTCAGCTCCCCGCCGGCGGCCAGCTGCAGCGCGAAACCCTTCTCCCCGGGCTTGACTGCCCTGACCTCGTGGCCGGTGCGCACATCGACGCGCAGCCGCTCCAGCTCCCAGCGCAGGACGTCGAGAACCGCCGAGGCCTGGCCGGAGCGGGGATAGATCCTCCCCTCTTCCTCGGCCTGGCACGAGACGCCGAGTTCCTCGAAAAATTCAATGGCGCTGGCAACGGGGAAACGGGACAGGACAACGGCGATGAAGGCGCCATCGCCGCCGTGAAAGCGGGATGGCGAGGTGTCGCTGTTGGTCAGGTTGCAGCGGCCGCTGCCGGTTGCCAGCAGCTTCTTGCCGACGCGGTCGCGCGCCTCGAGCAAGACCACGGCCGCGCCGAACCGGGCGGCGCTGATGGCGGCCATCATTCCCGAGCTGCCGCCGCCGATCACGAACAGTTTCTTGCTGTCGGCCATCGTGCCCTCCGTCAGCGCCGGCGATGAAAATGATCGATCACCCGAATTCCCGGCCGCAGGTAGTGGGGGCGGCGCAGGCTGGCGGTAATGAAGGACTTGGCCTCGGCCACGGCGACGCGCAACTCGCGGCCGCGGGCCAGGTAGGCGGCGATGGCCGCCGAGTAGGTGGAGCCCGAGCCGTGGCTGTTGACGCTGGCGGAGCGGTCGGCGGCATAGGTTTTCATTCCGCGGTTATCCACCAGCAGGTCGACGGCTTGGCCGGGCAGGTGGCCGCCTTTCATCAGGAACGGGACCTTGTATGTCCGGTGCAGGCTTTGCCCGGCTTCGCGCAGG
>JAPKZL010000085.1 GCA_026393795.1 Candidatus Aminicenantes bacterium
TGTCTATGGAAATTAATTTTGTCTGTATGTCTTTTTTCTCCGCATTTTCCTTGATCCAGCGGCCTGCCGTAAGGGCATTGCCCGTGCCGCTGAAATAATATATCGTCATATGATCGTACATCAAATGAGGGCTTGGCAGCGCGCGACCGGCGCTCAGCGCGATCCGGATTTCGCCCTTAGGGCGTCGAGGATGCTTGCATCGATGCGAAAGATGTCCCCGCTTTCGGTGTTCCCGTCCTTCTGGTAGCGGAAAAAGAACAGGTCGCGGCCGTTGGGCGAAACAAGCGGAAAATCCTCTTCGGCGGCGCTGTTGACCTCGTCGCCCAGGTTGAGCGACGGGCCCCAGTTGCCCTGCGGGTCGCGGAAGCTGACGTAGATGTCGAAGCCGCCCTTGCCCCCGGGCCCGTCCATCCAGGCGGTGAGCAGAAAGCTTTCGTCCGGGGCGACAAAGGCGTGGCCGCCGACCAGGGCGCCCGGCTTCTGCGGGTCGAACAGCTTGACCAGGGAGAGGGCCGAGGCGTCGTCCATGGAGATGCGCCAGAGCCCCCGCGACGAATAATAGAGATTGCCGGCCAGGCTCTGGCTGGCCCGCCACTGGTCTCCGGGCCCGTTGACCGGCTCGGGGAGCGGCCAGGGAGCGGCCCAGCCGGCGCCCTGACGCTCGGCAACCCAGATATCGTAGTTATCTGCCGGGGTTTTCCCCTGCCTGGGGCGGTTGGAGCTGAAAAAGAGGCGCTTGTTGTCGGGGCTGAGCGTGGGCTCGCTGTCGCTGTAAACGCCGGAGAAAGGGGCGACCTTCGACGGTTGCCAGGCATTGCCCTTGCGACGCGCCCGATGTATCTCCCATTGCCCGGGAGCCTTCCTGACCGTAAAAAAGATCTCCTGCTCGTCGGGGCTCATGGTCAGGCAGAATTCGATCCGCTGCGGCAGACTGATAACCCCCGGTGCGAATACCTCCGCCTTGGGCGGATCCGCTGCGGGGGCAATCAGGGGGAGAATCAGCAGCGCCCAGAACCAGGCAGCGCGAAGAACAACCCTTTGATAATAATATCTTTCGTTCACCGTTTTCATGCCTTCCATATTATCCCATCCCCGGCAGTTTGACAAATTGCCCAGCGATCCGCATTTACAAAGTTGCAAGCAACGTCGCTGGAGGTCTCTCCGGGTTTTTCATGATCGCCTGTTGATATTCCGGCGAAAGGCCTGTAATATCCCGATGCGGGGAAAAATGAAAAACAAAAAAACATTGCCGCTGTTTGTTTTGCTTGCCGTCGCGATCGTCCTTTCTGCCGCCGCTTTCGGACGGCAGAACGATGCGGGAAAAAAAGGAGTCAGAACGATCTACCTGGTTCGCCATGGCCAGTACGACCAGGCCGATGCCCGGGACGAATTTGTCGGCAAGGGACTGGTGCCGCTCGGCATTGCCCAGGCCAGGTTGCTCGCGGCCAGATTGAGAGCGATGCCTGTCGAATTCACATCGCTCACCAGCAGCACGATGACCCGGGCCAGGCAGACCGCCGCGGTCATCAACCGGGAGTTCCCCCGGCTTGAGCTGAAGCAGAGCGAACTGATCTGCGAATGCACGCCGCCGACCTGGAGGAAGGACGTCATGGCCGAAGCGAAGGCGGGGGAAACCGAGGCGTGCGTGAAAAACATCGAACAATTCTTCAGAGAGTTCTTCATCCCCGCGCCCGATGCCAGGGACAGGCATGATATCGTGGTGTGCCATGGGAACATCATCCGCTATTTCGCGGCCAAAGCATTGCAGGTGGACACGATGTCCTGGCTGCAGATGAGCATCAGCAACTGCAGCCTGACCGTAATCCGCGTCTTGCCCGACGGGAAAATGAAGCTGGACGCGTTCGGCGATTACGGCCACATCCCCGAAAACATGAGGACCTTCACCGGCGGCGACGATGAATCCAAGGAGCTGGTTATCCCCTCCGCAGCGACGACGGCGCCAAAATAATCAGTCGGAAATCTGGGCCGCAAGCGTAATTTCCCAATCCCTAAATCTCTTTAATGTCTAATATCGAGACCCCGGAGAGGCCTCCTCACTCGTCCTGATTTTCCTTGTCCGCTTCCCGGTACCCATCCAGGATGAAACCGATCCGGAAACGTTTTTTAAAAAAAAGAATGCCTGCCTGAACGCTCATGGCGTGGCTTTTAACAAAAAATCTGTCCCCCCCTACAACATAGGTAGTATTCATTTCCATTTGTTTTACCATGGAAGGAAGGGGGCTGATGGAGTACGAAGATTTGACCGGCATGCCGCTGCCGGCATCCAGCCAGATTTCGCCTTGCTGAACGACCGTTTCTTTTTTTGTGCCGTTTGTTTGGACGTGCTCCTTCTGAAATTCGTAAACGAAACAATCCACTCCATGGTCCTTATGCCTGCCGAGATATTTGCTGGCGACCGGTTTTTTCGAATTGCTGATCAAGGGGACCAATTCTTCGCTGGAAAGATTTAAGGAGTGGTCGCCGGCGCTTTTCTTGCCTTTCGCTTTTTCCTTTTTTATCCTCTCTTTCTGAAGTTCTTCCCGGGTAATGTCTTTCCCATCCTCCAGGACCTTCAGCACTTTCCCCTGATTTTCTCCCGGCGGCAATTCAAGCCATGTCTCCTTTTGGCTAGTTGTTTTACCGTCACCGTCAAGCCGTTCGAATTTCATGTATATTTTCCCGGGAACAAAGTCTTTCGACCTTAATGCGGCCTGGACGCCTTTCTGCCAGCAAGCCTCGGCCTCATCGTCCAAAGGGAACCCGAAAGCCGGCGCGGACATGATGAACAACGATAAGGCAAGTAAAATGACAAATTTGTTTTTCATGAAAACTCCCTTGCGGATTGCTAACCATTTCTTATACGCCGTTAGTGCAAGGATGGTTTAGCCGGCCTGCCGGCCCAACACTTTGGGCGGCGTCCCCTCGGGGGGCTGCCGACCACTCGCGCCTTGGCCCCTAGTCTTCAGCCGTCAGCGGGTTTCTCCAGGGCGATCGCGTATTCGAAACGGCTGCCGTAATAAGCTCCAACGCGGAAGCCGCTTTCCTGCGCCAGCGCCTTGACCTTGGCCAGCGACTGGTAGTGCGGATCGGGCAGCACCTCGCTGACCAGGAGGAATCCGCCGGGCCTGAGCGCGGCGTGGATCTCGCGCAGGGCGGAAACACGGTCCGGGATTTCGCCCAGCACCCACGACAAAAGAGCCCGGTCGAAGCGGCCCGCCGGGACCTTGCCCTGCCCCAGCCCGGCCAGCATGAACTCGACATTGCCGGCGCCGGCAACGGCGGCCTTGCCTTTCGCCCGCTCAAGCATCCTGGGCTGCAGGTCCACGGCGAGCACCCGGCCTTGGGGACCGACCGCCCGGGCTATGGGGACGGCCAGCCGGCCGGGGCCGCAGCCCGCGTCCAGCACGCTCATGCCGGGCGCGAGTTTCAGCCGCTCCAGCGTGGCCAGGGTGCGGCGCCTTACCGCCGGGTTGTCCACCAGCCATGAAAGCCACGAGGGGCAGGGCAGGGCGCGCCGCCGGGAGACCAGCCGCCAGGCGATCCACGCAGCCAGCGCCAGAAGGCCGAGGATGACGATGAGCGCAGGGAGCGTTGGGAATTTCATGATATCAAGTCCTCTTGGAACGGGTCCGCTTGCCGAAATATTCCCGCTGCAGGATAGGGCCGCGATGGCGCCTTGGACAACCCAATCTTTTGTTTGCCGGTTTCATGCCTTCCATATTATTCCATCCCCGGCAGTTTGACAAATTGTTCCGCGATCTGCATTTACAAAGTTACAAGCACCGTCCCGGGTGGCCTTTTGTCCCCAAGACCCCCAAGACTTCCAATTTTGAGTCAACCGAGTAATTTCATGTTACAATTTTTTTCATGAGAGAGGTAGCCATGCAGATTAGAAAAGTGTGTTCCTGGAGCTTGCTTATCGCCTGTTACGGTTTTCTGAATGCCCAGATCGGGATGCTAGAAGAACCGCTCACGGTCATGGAAAAGACCGAACTGAAGATCGAGCGCGGCGAGTGCCTGGTCTATTGGAAGCCCGTGTATTGCATTTTCCCGGGGAGCGGCTACCAGCTCGAAGTGCTGAACGGTACGAAAAAGGGGAACACGAAGGTGCGCTCCTACTCCGTGAACCTTGACGGCCTGGATGTGCAGGCAGGATCAAAACCACAAGATCCCGCGGCGAATTGGCAAGGGGCGATCCACCTGGAAGGGCGCAGCATTTTGCGTGTCAAGCTGCATGGGCAGCCGGGCGAAGGCATCACCATGCGCATCTGGGGCGAGGCGGGCAAAGTCCATTCCAGTCACATGATCGGAAGCCCGCAGGCCATAGACATATCTCCCCAAATCGTCCCTGGCAGTGGGTCCTACGGATCCGTCCAAGCTCAGAACAAATTGCCTCAGCAGGCGCCGCTGGTCAAAAAGCCGGAACATCCACAACCCGTTGTCGCCCTGCATGCGGACAAGAAGTCGATAAGAATCGGCAAGCTTGTAAGGTTGAGTTGGGATGTGCAGAATGCAGCGACAGTTGATTTCACTTCCGGCGACTTGGGCCGGGTAGATAAAAGTGGTTCGGCATTGGTCTGGCCAGAGAAGGACGCTTTGTTCCGCATCGAGGACCAGGATTGGGGCAACATCGCAGCCGCAGAGGTCACAGCCAAGGTAGAGGTGCCCGCCCCGGAACTCAATCTGAAGATCAAACCCACAACCGTCATCTCCGGCCAGGAAGTTACCATGACCTGGAATACCAGAAACGCACGCATGGTACGCTATGGAGATAAGCTATATTCTCATCTCCCTCTTTCTGGTGAAAAAAGCTTCAAGCCGACTAGGTCTTTTTCCTACACGGTGCAGGCTGAAAACGGTGCAAAAACCGTTCAAAAAACGATATCGGTGACGGTCCTGGAACGGGAAGCGGAGCAGCAGCGGATCGAGAGGGAAGAAATACGCCGCAACATCCCCAAGGATATCGACAAGACCTTGCGCGGGATATGGGATGATCTGAAAGCGGCCCTGCAGGGCGGAGACGCGGAGAAGGCGGCCAGTTTCTTTTGCATTGGAGATCGCGACAAATATTTGGCCATGTACACGGAAATGAAAGATAAGCTGCCACAGATCGGCACGGAAATGCGAAAGATCGAATTCCTGTCCTACGAAAAAGGCGGCGCCAAGTACCGCACCAAAAGAAAGGAGACTCTCCAGGGCAAGGAATTCGATATCTCCTATTATGTCTATTTCATCATCGACCTGGACGGCCAGTGGCGGATACTTAGATTTTAATGATGGTCGTCAAGCGGAAGGGCCATCCAAAGACGCTTGACTTTGTGACTTTATAAAAGACCTTATACTGACATTACAACAAAGGAAGTGACTCTATGGTCGGGGCGCCATGCGATTAGCCTAATTCCATTGTGTCCTGATTGTGGTAAGATGAACGTGCAACCCAAGGAGGTTCCATGAGCAAACACATGCCTAAAGTGATTATAGCGCTGGTTTTTTGCGGTCTGATATCCATTGCCGCGATAGCCTTTGCCGAAGAGCCGGTAAAAACGATCACGGCGCAGGAGGCGTTCGCCATGCTCAAGGGGCTGGCCGGGGAGTGGGAGGGGAAGGCGATGGATAAAGACAACGGGCCGGCGATAACGGTCACTTACAGAGTTACTGCCAACAATAGCGTCGTCCTGGAAACTCTGTTTCCCGGCACTGAACACGAGATGCTCACCCTGTATCATCTCGACAACGGCAAGCTGGTTCTCACCCACTACTGCGCCATGGGCAACCAGCCGCGCATGGAGCTCGACCCAAGTTCGAGCGCCGATCGCCTGGTTTTTAACTTCGCCGGCGGTTCCAACCTCGATCCGGCCAGGGACGTGCACATGCACCAGGGCCGCGTCTGCCTGGTCGCCCCGGATCGCCTTGAAAACGAATGGGACACCTTCCGCGGCACTGAGAAGATCGACACCAAGAAATTTTTCCTGAGCAGGAAAAAATAGCGCGGCCGCTGCTGTTCCTCGTGCACCTGGACCGACATCACCCATACCCTCACCGTCCGCCAGGGCAACCTGACCATCCAAATGCAGGCGCCCATGAACAAGATCGGGCAGATCCGGGTGGTCCGGGCCTTCCTGAAGAAGCTTTTTCGTAGGGGCACGGCGCAGTACCGATCCTCAGCAATTTCATGCTGAGTTGATCGGTCTGTCACCCTTGGTGGCGCCGTGCCCAATAGAAGATCAGAAAAAACATTGATTTCAATATGGCTTTAATCCAACATGCAATAAATTGCGTATTATTGGCAATTAATTGCCTTTATACGCACTTTATTGCGTTTTAACCTAAATAATTAAAATACTATTTAAAACGCATTCTATTGCGCTTTATTAGCATTTATCAGCGATAATATGCACTATATTGCGTATTATAGTTGACATTTTGTTTTTTCCCTGTCAGACTATAACCATGAATATGCAAACCATGAGCGACAGGGCGATCCTAGGCGAATTGGGAAGCCGGCTGCAACGCGAGCGGCTGAACCGCAACATGACTCAAGCCGACCTGGCCTTAAAAGCCGGAGTCGCCTTGCGGTCTCTGCAATACCTGGAGACGGGGCGTCCTTGCACCCTGGCATCTTTGATCAAGATCCTCAGAGCATTGGGAAATCTGACCTCCCTGGACGCCTTTTTCCCCGAGCCCGGATTCAGCCCGATACAGCTTGCCAAATTGAAAGGGCGGGAACGGAAACGGGCATCCAGTCCCAACGACAGCCTCGGGAAAAAGGGGTGATGCGGCAATGGCCGTGCGGGTAAAACGGGTGACTGCCGCCATGGTCCGGCTTTGGGACCGGGACGCCGGCGCCCCCATGACCATGCCGCTGCGAAGCGGCATATTTTCGTTTCCCCTCCTGAACAAAGACACGTATCACCGTCTGCCGGGCCTGCTGGCCGACGCTTTGCCCGACCGCTTCGGTAACCTCATTATCGATGCCTGGTTGTCCCAGCAGGGACGATCCGCGCATGACTTCACGCCGCTGGAACGCCTCTGCTACCTGGGCAACCGGGCCATGGGCGCCCTGGAGTTCGAGCCGGCGTGCGGTCCGCGGCCGGGAGGAGCCATTCCCATCGAGATCGCGGAGCTCTCCCACCTGGCCAGCGACATCCTGCGCCATCGGAGCAAGTGGATCGCGAACCTGAAAGGAAGCCGGGCAAAAGCGCTAAAAACGATCATTCGGGTCGGTACTTCAGCGGGAGGCAACCGGGCCAAGGCGGTGATCGCCTGGAACCCAAAGACAGAGAAGGTGCGATCCGGCCAGGTCCCGCCGCCTCCGGGATTCGAGTCCTGGATCCTGAAGTTCGACGGCGTTAAGGACGCGGCGTTGGGCGATCCCCAAGGCTATGGGCGGCTGGAATACGTTTATCATCTGATGGCGGTCCAGGCCGGCATCCAGATGACCCCATGCCGCTTGCTGAAAGAGGGACCGCGGGCGCATTTCATGACCCAACGCTTCGATCGCGACGACAGCGGCAAGATCCACATGCAGTCATTGTGCGCCATGGCCCATTACGATTTTAACGCGACCGGCCAATACAGCTACGAGCAAGCCCTGCAGGTCATCCAGCGACTTGATCTGGGCTATCCGGCCATGGAGGAATTCTTCCGGCGCATGACATTCAACGTACTGGCGCGCAACCAGGACGACCACACGCGCAATATCGCTTTTCTCATGGACCGCAAGGGCAAATGGCGTCTCAGCCCGGCTTTTGACGTAGTCTGGGCATATAACCCAGCCGGCAAATATACCCATCAACATCAAATGAGCATCAACGGCAGGCGGGACGGCTTCAGCAGGAAGGACCTGCTGGCCGTGGCCGGGCAATTCGGCATCCGCGGCGCCGACGCCATCATCGAGCGCGTGGCGGAAGCCGTGGCCGCATGGCCGCGCCTGGCAATCAAAGAGGAAGTTCCCCAGAAATTGCGCACCGAGGTTCAGAATAGCCTACGCCTTGATATCATGAAAAGCAAAAGGATTTGATCAAGAAATATTTGAGCTTGATCGGGTTGCTCCTTATCGGCCTGGTTATATTCACGTTTCTTTTGCGATCGAACCTCTGGGGACGGTGCCCCCTTTGGGACATACTTTTACTCTGATTCCAACCAGTCCTTAAGCGTTGAAATCATCTAGTAAAAGTATACCATCATTAGATGTTTTTGGTGACTTACAAAAATTACCAAAAACATAATGATGGTAGACAAATTAGATCCGTACCAACACTATGTTTTTGGTATCTCTACAAATCACCAAAAACATCTAGTGTTGGTATAGTCACACTAGATGGTTTCAGCGAATTAAAAAACTTGCTGAAACCATAGTGTGACTACCGCCTGCGTGTCCGGATAATTTGTGCTGCTTGACTTTGTGACTTTGGAAAAAAGGCCATCTGGAAGCGGAATCTGATGGCGGGACTTTTCTTAAACCTTGCCGGGGAAACCGCGGCTGGCAACCCCGGGCTTTCGCTAGCCGAGGTTACCGGCGAGGGCGATTGGCCTCACTTTCTCCACCAGTATTTTATTGAACAAATCCCTTTCCTCGGAATTGACCATGTGCGCCGAATTTTCGAACCAGATCAGCTCTTTAGCCGGCGCCTTGAGCGCGGCAAAATACCTGGCGGCAATGTCCGGGGGGACTTCGCGATCATATCTGCCCTCCATGAAAAAGACCGGGACCTTCATTTCCGGCACGCTGCTGAACAGGTCGACTTTGAACAGCTGCGGCCAGAGATGCTTCATCGAAGCCAACACCCCCCTGAAGACGTTGATGCGATCCGCCAGGCCGTACTCCCGCGAGAACAGCACGTTGCCCAGGACGATGCCGACGGCCCCGAGCCTGCTGCCGTGGACCTCGCCGCCGAAGCGCGCCACATAACTTCTTTCGCTGATCGTCTTGGCCCGCCAATCGCCCTGATACGGCGGCGGCCCCATTTTCTCCAGGGCCTTGACGGCCCGCTTGACATTCCTTTTTTTGGCCTGCTCGAGCGTCCACCCGTAAGAGGCCACTTCGCCCTCTTCCATGTTGGCAATCTGGCCGATGCCTACATAGCAGGAATAGAGCTCCGGATATTTCGCGACCGCCATGGCGCCGATGGCGCTGCCCCACGAGTGCCCAGCCAGGACGATCTGGCGTTTGCCGAACTTCTCAAGCAGATACAGGGTCAATTCCTTCGTGTCCTCAACGAACTGGTCGATGTTCATTTTGGCGGCATCGTGAATCGCGCCGTATGATTTTCCCGCTCCTCGTTGATCCCAGTTTACGACAATGAACGATTTTTCGAGCTCCCTGGTGTTCCGCCTGTTTCCCGTCAGCTGCGACGTTCCGGGCCCGCCGTGAAGGAACAGGATGATTGGGTTGTCGATGTTTTCGGATCTCTGCAGGACCCATTGATCGCTTCCCCCGATATTCAGCTTCTCGAGCCGGGCGATGCTCTTGGCCGGACCGGCTTTTCCCGCCGGACGAATGCGCGGCGTACCGGCTGGAATGACAAAGCGCACGACGACCAGCGCGACAACGACGGCAACGATGACGAGCATGGATGACTCCTTGTGCTTGAACTCATTTATTGTACCACCGGCGCCGCGGGGAATCGAGGCTCAAAACTTCCGCAGCCCGCTATTTCGAAGCTTCTATTTCAGAAGAATTTACGGTTATGACCACATTTCCCTTTTTGTGCCCCATGTCGACATAGCGGTGCGCCTCGACGATCCGCTCCAGCGGATAGGTCCTGTCGATGACCGACCGTATCTTCCCCGCCTCGATGAGCGATTTGAGAAAAACCAGGTCTTCGGTTTTGATGACGGCCGAGCCGTGCGCGTCGTGGGCCGAGAGGAAGATCCCCCCTTTCTTCAGCGCCCTTTTGCTGCGCCGGCGCGGTGTCTTGGCCACGGCATCGAAAATGAAATCGTACTTCTCTTTGCCGACAGTAAAATCGGTTGTGGTGTAGTCGATCACCTTGCCGGCGCCTAGGGATCTTACCAGTTCCAAATTGGCGGTGCTGCAAACCCCGGTGACGTCCGCCCCGAAATGCTTGGCCAGCTGCACCGCAAAAGTGCCCAGGGACCCGGAAGCTCCATAGATGAGGACTTTCTGCCCGGGACAGATGCGTCCGTTTCTCATATACCTCAACGCGGTCAACGCCCCGCCGGTGGCGGCGGCGGCCTCCTCGAAGGTCATATTGACAGGCTTCAGCGCCACCAGCCCTTCTTCCGCCCCGGCGCCGTTTTCAGGCAGGCACTTGTACTCGGCATAAGCGCCGAAACCAAAGCCGACAAATGAAAAAACCCGGTCGCCTTTCTTGAAGCGGGTCACGTCCCGGCCCAGCGCTTCGATCTCCCCGGCCAGCTCCATCCCGAGCACTGCTCTTTTCGGTCTTCTGATGCCCAGGTATATCCGCGCCGGGAGCCTTTGCCAGAAAGGGACGGTAAAGCTGCGCACCCTGACGTCCCCCCTGGCCACCGTTGCGGCATATACTTTCACCAGGATCTCATTGTCCTTGGGAACGGGTTTTTCCAACTCGATGAGCTTGAGGACCTCCGGCGGCCCGTATTTCATGCATGCAATCGCTTTCATAAGTACTCCTCCAAGGTAATGACCACATTTCCCTTTTTTTGCCCCTGCTCGACATAGCGGTGGGCCTCGGCGGCCTGGGCCAATGGAAAGCGTTTGTCGATGACCGTTTTGATCTTTCCCGCTTCAATAAGCTCCTGGACGGAGAGCAGGTCGTCTCTCCTTCCGGGCGCCAGCGCGCATATGACCCTCTTGCCGCCTTTCATCGAGGTCCACAGCATTTGCACAAGTTCCCTCGTCTTGAAGCTGGCCCGGAGATAGCGTCCTTTTTTCGACAGCGAATTCTTGCAGCGCGAGAACGAACTCTTGCCCAGGATGTCGAAAATAAGGTCATAGGTCTCGCCGCTTTTGGTGAAATCCTCCAGGTTGTAATCGATGACCTTGTCAGCTCCCAGCGATTTTACATAGTCCAATCTCGGCGTGCCGCATACCCCGGTCACTTCCGCCCCATAGTATTTGGCAAGCTGGACCGCGGCCGCACCGATGCCTCCGCTTGCCCCGTTGACCAAGACCTTTTGTCCCGGCCGGATATTTTGCTTTCTCAGCAAAAACAAGGCCATGATCGCCCCATAAGAGACGATGGCAGCTTCCTCATAGGTCATGTTGGCCGGTTTTAGTGCCACCACCCCATTTTCAGGCATACAGAGATACTCGGCGTATGCACCCATGCTTTGGCCGCGATAGCCGAAAACCTGGTCACCCGCTTTAAATCGTTTTACATTTTCCCCGACTGATTCAATTTTTCCGGCAAATTCGCTCCCCAGTATGGTTGTCCTTGGTTTGTTGATGCCAAAAAATATTTTCGCGAAGATCCATAAGAGCAAAGGCATATTGAATTTGCGCGGGGAGATTTCCCTGAAATTTCGCGCCAGAAGGTCCCCGAAATTTACAGACGTCGCATATATCCGTATCAATAGTTCATTGTCCTTGGGAACGGGCTTTCCCACTTCCCTGAGCTGGAGGACTTCCGGCGGCCCGTATTTCGTGCATATGATTGCTTTCATTTTTATATCCTGCCAATTTTTAAGAGTTATCCTGCGGTTGAATATTGATGCCTTTAAATATAAACCAAAAACCGATCGTCAGTTCGAAGAGAATGCTCGGCGTCATGAAGATCATGCTGACCGGGCTGACCATGGTCAGCACCGCCGCGTTTCGGGGCACGAGAATATCCGCCGCCGAGTTCACGAAAATGAGAAAATATGAAAAAATCCCGAAGCCGGCCAATATTCCCGGGACGTATCCGGACTTGAACAACAGATAGAAAAACACGATAAATCCCAGGCCGAGGAACAGCATGGCAATGGCCGCCCCATTGCTGCGCAGCTTGAAAAATAGCCCGGCGATCTCCTGCAGCTGTTCCGGTTTGAATGACGTCAGAAATGCTTTTCCATTCAAGATCTGCAAAACAATAAAAGCGGCGAGCACATTAACAGTCCCGACCACGGCGTCCATCAGCTTCCAGCAGAGGGCCAGCAGGGCAAGATTCCTGTTTACCGGCTTGAGCATGGTGTAAAGCGCCAGCGCCAAGACCATGCCGCTGATGGAAAAAATCAGCTCGTTGGCCATCCCGATGCGGAACAGCAACTCATGGGCCATAATGTTATTTGCCGTGGCCATGATGTTCCCCGCGCCATGAAACTTGGATTCCACAAAAATCCAGTTCAGCGTCCAGCCGATCACGATCAGCAGGAACATGACGCCCGCGATTTTTGCAGCATTACGTCGTGTTGAATCGACGGCATAGTTTGTCATTTTAGTTTCTCCTGTTTTGTCAGTTTTGTGTAGTTTGACTGTCTCGAGGGTTGGACCACTTCCAGGCAAACCAGACAATCAGCGAAGTGCACCCAATTTCTATGATTGAAAAAAACCGGTAATAAAGGGTTGAGGTTCCGGCAAACAACGATGCGATTTGAACGGCCGTCATTATTATCCCTGCGATGATGTTTGCCCGACGATTTGCTCCATGCTTCAATACCCGGGACAGGAGAATCATGGCCATCGGAATTTCCATTAATAGTGCGGCTCCCAGCAAAAATCCCTGAGTGATGCGAAAACCTCCCGCGTATCCCGCCATAAACTGCTTTAATATCGTGGGGTCCATCAACGCCATCACATCACAATAAAGATAATTAACCGTCACAAATGCCCATAGAGTTGAAAGTATTGCTTTCCTATCTTTCATTTCGGCTGTCTTTTTGTCTGTCATTTTTATTCCTCCTTACTTGTCAGCTTTTGTTAATATGTCCAACAGTGATTACCACGCCTCCCTTTTTGTGACCTTCGCCCACATATCGGTGAGCTTCGACAATTTGTTCCAACGGATAGCTTCTATCAATGACCGGTTTTATTTTCCCCGCCTCAATCAGCTCTTTGAGCAAAATTAAAGCTTCAGTGCGTATCTTTGGCGTTCCATCTTCGACCGATATATATTTCCCGTTTGGAGTCAGCGCCTTTTTACACTGCAGTTTTGAGCAATATCTCCTTCCAACCGCATCAAAGATAAAATCATACGCTTCCCCTGTTTTCGTAAAATCCTCTTTCGTGTAATCAATTACCTTGTCGGCTCCGATAGATTTTACCAATTCCAGAGTCACGCCGCTGCATACCCCGGTAACTTCCGCCCCAAAGTACTTAGCAAGCTGTATCGCGAAAGTACCTACTCCTCCTGATGCTCCATAGATAAGAACTTTTTGTCCGTTCCGGATATTCCCCTTTTTAAGAAAATACAAAGCTAAA
>JAPKZL010000086.1 GCA_026393795.1 Candidatus Aminicenantes bacterium
GTTCCAGAATGTCGGGATGTTTCATGGTGCCCTCCGCGGCTGATTATAAATGATTTCGCCCGAAAGTGAAAGGATATGGCACTCCGCCTTGACAGCAGCCATTTTTTTTACTATCATATGCTTTACTTGCAAATGATCAAGGAGTGGATTTTGTGAAAAGAACATTTCAACCCAACAATCTGAAACGAAAGAAAAACCATGGCTTCCGGGCGCGCATGGAGACCAAGGGCGGCCGCGAAGTGATCAGCCGCAGAAGAAGGAAAGGCAGGAAGAGTCTGAGCGCCTGATCCATGACTTTTGTGTTTCGAACCTCCCAGCGGATCAAGAAGGAAGGCGAGTTTGTTTACCTGTTGAAAAATGCCAGAAAAATAAAGAATGATTTTTTTTTTGTATTTTTTGAAAAACAACCGCCCCGACAGCCGCTTTGCCGTTTCCGTTAACCGCAAGATCGGTAACTCGGTTCAACGGAATTTCATCAAGAGAAAAATGAAAGAATGGTTCAGATTGAATCGCTTTTTGCTCGCCGAGCGCTTCGACCTGTGGGTTTCCATGAAAAAACGCTTCACGCGCCGCGACGCCGCGTTAATCGAAGCCCTTTTCCTGGACGCCCTGGTCAAGATCCAGTACAAATAGAAAATGAAAAAAGCGTTCCTGCTCATGATCACACTCTATAAAAAAACCCTTTCGCCGCTGCTGGGCAACCACTGCCGCTTCCTGCCCACCTGCTCCGACTACGCCTACGGTGCCATCGAAAAGCACGGCGCCGTCCGCGGGGCATTCCTGGGGGCGAAGCGCATCCTCAGGTGCCATCCGTTTCACAGCGGCGGCTATGACCCGGTTCCCGAAAAAAACGAGGTGAAATTTTAATGGATACCAAAAAGCTGATCTTGGCTATCGTGTTGTCGGTGACGGTGTTGCTGGTCTACCAGTACCTTTTCATGCCCAAACCGGCGGCGCCGGAGCGGCTCTCCCAGCCCGCCGCCGCCCAGCCGCAGCGGACGGCCGAAACAACGGAGAGCAAGGGCGGCGCGGCGCCCGACATCGCGTCGATCATGGACCAATCGGCGCCGGAAGCGGCCGTCGTACAACCGGGCCAGCCGCTTCTGGCCGTGTCGGAAAGCCTGGCCGCCGCAGCCGAACAGGCCGTCTGTGTGGAGAACGAGTATTTCAGCGCCGTGTTCACCAACCGCGGCGCCGGGCTCACCTCCTTTGTCCTGAAGAAATACAAGGATGACGCCGGAAAGCCCATGGACCTGGTCGCCGGCGGCGCCAAGGAATCCAATTTCTACCCTTTCTATTTTTATTCCGGCAAGGACGATTTTTCCGCGATACTGAACAAGGCCTTGTTCCTGTACCGCGGAACGCCGCGGGTCATCGTCGCCGGACCGACCCAGGTTGTTTTCGAATACGCCGATGCGGACCGGAATTTGAAGGCCATTAAAAGGTTCACCTTCCGCCCCGGCAGCTACGGCATTGGCCTGGAATTTGCGGTCTGGAAGGACGGCCGCCTGCTGGCCGACCTGCCGGTGGCTTTCGGCCCCAACCTGGGGAACAACGAAGGCCAGGACCGGGCCATGATGATGAGCCTGAAGATCGCCGCTTACGCCAACGAAAAGCTGGAATCGGTCGATTTCGCCAGGCTGAAAACCGCGCCCCAGGCCGGCCAGGCCTTCGAGACGGCTTACGGTGAGAAGGGGGCTGGCTTCTACTGGGCGGCCTACGAGACGACCTATTTCGCCGCCGTGTTCCGCTCGCAACCCCAGAACCGTTCCAAGCTCTCCTACCGGCTGATCAAGCAGCCCCAAGCCAAGAACCAGAGCAAGTTGTATTCCTACATGATCGTGACCGACCCGACCGCCGTCTTCCTCGGCCCCAAGGACGAGAAGGTCCTGGCCGCCATGGAAGCCGAGTTTCCCGACCTGAACAAGGTCATCGAGTACGGCTGGTTCGGCTCCATCGCCAAGATCATGCTCAAGGGCATCACCTATATCCACGGCTTCATCCCCAATTACGGCTGGGCGCTGATCGTTTTCACCCTGCTGCTGAAGCTCGTCCTTTTCCCG
>JAPKZL010000087.1 GCA_026393795.1 Candidatus Aminicenantes bacterium
GTTCATACCCTTGCGAGATGCCGGGAGTGTATTGGTTCGATGAAGGTTTTATCGCCGACTATATAAAAAGCACCTAAGATGTGGCCAAGTTGGAAGGGCATCTTGCCCGATACTATTACGAGACTTCCG
The DNA here is from genome assembly GCA_026393795.1 of Candidatus Aminicenantes bacterium. Lineage (NCBI taxonomy): Bacteria > Candidatus Aminicenantota > Candidatus Aminicenantota bacterium. Next base: position 130 of record JAPKZL010000087.1, read on the forward strand.
GATGGGAGGAACATCTGCAGAAGGCCGCCGGGGTTGAAAAGCTGGAGCAGTTGAAAAAAATCGCCCGGCACGAAGAAAAACCGCCGCAGGCAAAAGACATTTGGAACAAGTAGCATGGCATACGAAAAATACACCTTGACCGACCTGATGATCATTGCCGCCGCCAAAGAGCTTCCCGATGGGGAAGCCGTTCTGGTGGGAACGGGCCTTCCGGTCGCGGCGGCGCTCTTCGCCCAAAAAACGCATGCGCCCAGGCTGCTTCTATGCTTTGAGGCGGGCGGCATAGGACCGGAGCGGGTCCCCCGTTTGCCGTTGACCGTCGGCGAGGGGATCACCGCCGAAAGGGCGGTCGAGGCCGCCTCGATGATCGGCATCATGTCCATGGCCGCGAGGGGCGTGGTCAAATACGGTTTTCTGGGCGGGGCCCAGATCGACATGTACGGGAACCTGAACAGTACGGTGATCGGCTTGCATGCGAATCCGAAAATGCGTTTTCCCGGTTCGGGCGGAGCCAATGACATCGGCTCGTTGTGCACCCACACCTTGATCATCATGAAGCATGAAAAAAGAAGGTTCATTCCCAAGATCGATTTCGTCACCACTCCGGGGTATTTAAGCGGCGGCAACGCCAGGGAGCTTGCCGGCTTGCCCGAGAACACGGGTCCCTACCGGGTCATCTCCACGCTGGGGATCATGAGCTTTGAACCCCAATGCAAAAGAATGGAACTGCTGAAGCTCTACCCGGGCATCGCCGCCAAGCAGGTGCAGGACGAAACAGGCTTCGAGCTCCTGATCAGCAAGAATCTGCAGGAAATCGCCGCGCCGACCGAAAAAGAAATTCACATTCTGCGCACGGACGTTGACCCGTTCGGGGCACTTGAGTTCAAATAGAAAAGGGTCCATCGCGGCCGGCGCCTGCTTCACATTTTTCCCGGACTTTCGCTTTACTTTTTTTGCATTTTGGTCTAGTGTCAGCCTATGTTGAAATTGGTTTTTTTTGCGGGTGCTCGTTCTTATGCATAACATGATCCGGCTTGAAAGTTACGGCGACAGCCTGGAAAAAGGCGTCTACCGCTGCCATTCGCGCTTCCGGCGAGCGGTCAATTTTTCCAACGGCCGTTCGCTGGCAACGCTGGTGGACCGGCGCGTCGGCCCGGGTCCCCGCCATATCGTTGTGTGCGGGCTCGCTTTGCAAAAGGTGGAGCGCCTGGCGATCGGCGATGACGACATTTTCCTGGACGGCCTCCGCATCCCTTTCGCGTCCGCGCGCCGGTACGACTCGCGCTTGCGCCTCGAAGGCCCGGTCGTTGTCCAACGCTTTGCCGGCAACCTGGAGTGTTTTTCCCGCTGCCTCGGCCGGGAGGCCCCGCCGAGAAGCCTGGCGTTTTTGCTGGACGATAAGCGAAGCCGGCGCCGGCCCTCGGCCCTGGAACAGTCGGTTGCCGAACGGCTGCGCCTGGGGCGGAAAATGATCTTCAGCCCCGATTTCCTGCCCGGCATCAAAATGGTCGCCGGGCTCGGCTTCGGCCTGACGCCTGGCGGCGACGATTTCATCGGCGGCCTCCTGCTGGCCCTGTACTACGGCCAGCAGCTGTTCAAGCGTAATTTCGAATCGGCCATCCGCCTGGTCTGCAGGTCGGCGGAGGGGAAAAACCCTTTTTCCGGAACCATGCTAGCCGATGCCGGCGAAGGCCGGGCCGTGGGCAGGGTCAAAAGCCTGCTGGCTGCTCTTATCAACGGGAATGAAAAAAAAGTCCGCCAAAACGCCCTGCAGCTGCGCGCGATCGGCCACTCATCGGGGATCGACCTCGGGGTCGGCTTGCTGCTGACGGGCCGGGCGCTCGTCCGCAACCAGGGGGAACCATGGTGGTGAAAGGATCGGTCAAGCGGGGCGAGTATTTTGATTCGGTGACCCTGATGCGCATCGCCCAGAAGGTCAATGCCGAGGCTGGGGTGATCGATTCCGGGCTGATCATTGCCAGCCGCGAAAACAAAGCCATACTGAAGGCCTCGGGACTTTTCGTCGCCGCGTTCGCCGCGGCCCGGGACAACGACCTGCTCGTCGTTGTCAAGGCCCGGTCGGAAGAGATCGCCGCGCGGGCTTTGGCCCGCGTGGACGGTCATCTGCATGAAAGCCGCCAAAAGGCCTCCACCCAGGGCGGTGCTGCCCGTACCCCCAGCCTCGACGCCGCGCTCGATGCGCTGCCCGGGGCCAACCTGGTCATGATCTCGATCGCCGGCTGCTATGCCGGCGGCGAAGCCAGGAAGGCCCTGGAAAAAGGGCTGCACGTCTTCCTTTTCTCCGACAACGTGACGCTGGCCACGGAGATCGAATTGAAAAAATTGGCTCGCGACCGCAGGCTCCTGCTCATGGGGCCCGATTGCGGCACGGCCATCATCAATGGCGTCCCGCTCGGGTTCGCCAACGCCGTGCCCCCGGGAGCGATCGGTATCGTGGCTGCCGCCGGGACCGGCCTCCAGGAGGTTTCTTCGTTGATCGCCAACGCCGGAGCCGGAATTTCACAGGCCATCGGCACCGGCGGCCGCGACCTGAAGAAAGAAGTGGGCGGCATCATGTTCGCCTCCGCCATCGAAGCGCTCGCAGCCGACAAGAAAACCGCAGTCATGCTCCTGGTCGCCAAACCACCCGATCCAACGGTCCGGGAAAAGATCGGCCGGCTGCTGCGCCGGATAAGCAAACCGGTGGTCATCGTTTTTTTAGGCGGCCAGGGCGGGGCGGTCAAAGGCAAAAACATATATGACGCGGCCACGCTGGAGGAGGGCGCCATGATGGCCATCGCCCTCTGGCGCGGCGACGCGGTGGAAAACGCGAGGCAGCGGCTGGCCGGTCGCGATGCCGGGCTGGAAAAGCGGGCCAGGGCCATCGCCGACAAACTGCAGCCGCGGCAGAGATACATCCGGGCCCTTTATACCGGCGGGACCTTCTGCAGCGAAGCCCAGGTTATTTTCCGCGGCCGGCTACCCGGTCTTTATTCCAACGTCCCGTTGCCCGGAGTGGCCAAATTGGGCAGCAGCCTGCAAAGCGAACGGCATACGTTCCTCGACCTGGGCGAGGACGAGTTCACCGCCGGTCGGCTGCATCCGATGATCGATTTTTCCATGCGCAGCCGGCGCATGCTGCAGGAAGCCGGCGACCCGCAAACCGCCCTCCTCCTGCTGGACCTGGTGCTGGGCTATGGGGCCAACCGCGATCCGTTGCCCGAGATCATCCCGGCCGTGCGCGCCTGCCGCAAGGCCGCCGGCGGAAGAAGCCTGCCGATGATTTTCTCGGTCACCGGCACAGAGCACGACCCCCAGAAGCGGAGCCGGGTCGTCGCGGGCCTTCTGGAAAACGGCGCCGAAGTCCTGGAATCGAACGCGGCGGCAGGCAGGCTGGCCCTCATTGTCGCCGAACTCCAGGGGAGACGGTCATGAAAAAAATTCTTAACGAAGAATTGCGCATCGTCAACATCGGGCTGGAATCCTTCAGCGAAGCCCTGGCTGAAAAAAACGTCGGCCATGTCCAGGTCGATTGGCGGCCGCCGTTCTCCGTCGCGGAGAGCGCGCAGCGGGCGCTCGCGGCCGGCCTGGCCGCAAGGCGCAAAGCCAATGCCCGGGCCGTGGCGAAGATCCTGGCGGCCCAACCCGTGCTGCTGGGACTGAAACCGGCGGCGGCCGCGATCCCGGGGATGAAAAAAAACATGATCCTGCACGCCGGTCCGCCGGTCCTTTGGAAAAACATGTGCGGGCCCATGCTGGGCGGCGTCATCGGCGCCATATTATACGAAGGCTGGGCCAAAACTCCGGCCGCGGCCCGGAAACTGGCGGCCGCGGGCGAAATCGAATTCTCTCCCTGCCACGGACACCAGACGGTCGGCCCGATGGCCGGGATCGTTTCGCCCTCCATGCCGGTATTCCTGGTGAAGAACGAGACGGCCGGCAACATGGCGTTCTGCACCATGAACGAAGGCCTGGGCAAGGTCCTGCGCTACGGCGCCTTCGACCCCGAGGTCATCCAGAGGCTGCGCTGGCTGGGAAAGATCCTCGCCCCGAGCCTGGACGAAGCCCTGCGCCTGAACGGCCCGCTCGATCTCAAAATGATCATCGCCCAGGCCCTGCACATGGGCGACGAGTTGCACAACCGCAACCGGGCGGCCACCTCCCTGCTGTACCGGGCCCTGGCGCCCGCCGTCATCCGCAGCGCCGCCACGCCGGAAACCGCCGCCGCCATCCTGCAGTTCATCAACGGCAACGACCATTTTTTCCTGAACCTGTCCATGGCGGCCAGCAAGGCCAGCCTAGATGCCGCCCGCGCCATCGACAACAGCAGCCTGGTGGTGGCCATGGCCCGCAACGGCCGCGAATTCGGCATCCAGCTGGCCGGCACCGGCGACGAATGGTTCTGCGGCCCGGCGCCGGTCCCCGACGCCCTGTTTTTCCCCGGCTTCAGCAAGGCCGACGCCAATCCCGACATCGGCGACTCGGCCATCACCGAAACCAACGGCCTGGGAGGATTCGCCATCGCCGCCGCGCCGGCCATCGTGCAATTCGTCGGCGGCAGCAGCGCCGACGCCAGCCGCACCACCCGGAAAATGTACGAGATCACCGTCGCCGAAAACAACGTTTACCGGATCCCATACCTTGATTTCCGCGGCACGCCGACCGGGATCGATGTCGTGAAAGTGATCGATAGCGGCATTCTGCCGTTCATCGATACCGGCGTGGCCCACAAAAAGGCCGGGCTGGGCCAGGTCGGCGCCGGCGTACTCAGCGCCCCGGCCGAGCCGTTTTTAAAAGCGTACGCGGCCCTGGCCGCCCGTTGCAACCCGAAGGAGAAAAAACGATGAAGATGAACACCGAAGCGTTTCTGAATTTCATGGAGGGGGTAAGGGTCTTCGATCTGACCCAGAGGCTGAGCGTGCACACGCCGCCCTGGCCCAGCTACATGCCGCTGGGCATCCAGTATTTCAAGCGCATCGCCGGCGCCCACATGGGGCAGGGGGCGAACGGACAGATCATCACCACCAGCAATCACGTGGGGACGCACATGGACGGCGAGATCCATTTCCATGCCAGCGGACGCAGCATCGGCGCCGTGCCGATCGAGGAATGGATCGGGCCGGGCGTGGTGGTCGACATCTCCGCCGAAGTCAACGACTACAGCCTTTACACTCCGGAAATGCTGACCGGCAAAGCGGACATCCGAAAAGGCGATATCCTGATCATCAACACCGGCTACCACCGCTATGCCTGGGACCAGGAGGGCTCCGACGAACTGCGTTATTTCGTGAAACACCCGGGGCCGGGGCCGGGTTTCCACCAATGGGTCATGGACATGAAGATCAAGTGGATCGGCGTGGACTGCGGCAGCGCCGACCATCCCATGAACACGATCATCCGCAAGTGGCACCCCGACCTGTTCACGGAAGCCGAAAAAAAGCTGCAGGAGGAATTCCCCGGCCGGAGCTGGGACGACGTGTTCACGCCGGCCGAATACTACCAGGTCATGCACGTCAAACTCTTTCCCAAACGCATCGTCCATGCCGAAAACCTGGCCGGAGACATCGACCGGCTCGGCAACCAGCGGGCCTGGATCGGTTGTTTCCCGCTGCGCGGCATCGAACTCGAATCGTCGATGTGCCGCATCGTGGCCCTGCTGCCGCCGCAATGAAATAAGCCGAGGTGACCTTTGCCGATCATCAACGAATTCGCGTATGTCAAACCGGCCACAGTGGCCCAGGCGCTGAAATGGCTGGCCCGGTACAAAAAGCCGGCCATTCTCGCCGGCGGCACCGACCTGCTCAACTCTCTCAAGGACGGCTCCATCAAGCCCGATGCCGTGATCGACATCAAGGGGTTGGACACGTTGCACAAAATCTCGTTTGCCGGGAAGCGCTTGTACGTTGGGGCGCTGGTGACCTTTTCCGAGCTGATCGAAGCCGAGGCGGTCAGGCGCCTTTTCCCGGTGCTGGCGGAAACGGCCCGGACAATCGGTTCGCCGGGCATCCGCAACCGGGCCACCATGGTGGGCAACATCTGTTCCGCCGTTCCCTGCCTGGACAGCGGCCCGCTGCTGCTGGCCTACGACGCCGTCGTTACCACGGTCGGCCGGGGCGGCAAAAGGGAGATACCGATCGTCAAGTGGTTCCGCGGGCCCAAAAAAACCTCTCTCAAATCCGGTGAAATCGTCAGCGGCGTGATCATCCCCCTTCCCGAGGGGAAACATGCCGGCTGCTTCATCAAGCTGGGGAGGTACGCAGGCGAAGACCTGGCCCAGGCCAGCGTGCTGGCCATGGCCCTGGAAGGCAACCGTTTCCGCGTCGCCTTCGGTTCGGTGGCTCCGGTCCCGTTCAGGGCCAAGGGAATCGAAAAACTGCTCAACGGCAAACAATTGGACGCCCGGCTTTTCGCCGAAGCCAAAAAACTGGTCGCTGCCGCGATCGCCCCGATCACCGACCTGCGGGCGACCAAGGAATACCGGGCGCACATGTGCCGGGTGATGCTGGAGCGTTCGCTCAAGGCCGCGCTCGGGCGGTTGGCGGGCGGCGGGCCGGCATACGGAGAAAGGCTGCTGTGACCGGCAAGGAAGCAATCATGAACCAACGCATTGAATTTGTTCTAAATAGCGAGAAGAGGAGCGTCGAGCCGCGCGCCAACCAGACCCTGCTCGAGATGCTGCGCGATACGCTGGGGGTCAAGAGCCCGAAGTGCGGCTGCGACCGGGGCGACTGCGGTTCCTGCACCGTCATGATCGACGGCCGCGCGGTGCGGAGCTGCCTGGTGCTGGCCGTGGAGGTGGACGGGCACGAGGTGAAGACGCTGGAAGGGCTGATGCCCGGCGGGAAATTTTCAGCCTTGCAGAAGAGCTTCCTGGCCCATAATTCCTTCCAGTGCGGTTTCTGCACCCCCGGAGTCATCGTGGCGGTCAGCGAATTGCTGGAGAAAAACCCGCACCCCGACCGCAACGAGATCAAAGAGGCCCTGTCCGGCAACCTGTGCCGCTGCACCGGTTACACCCCGATCATCGAGGCCGTCGTTGCCCACGCCGGTAGGGAGGAATAGCCATGGCGGATTACAAATTCATCGGCCAGCCGGTGCTGCGCGTGGACGGCGAAGCGAAAATTTCCGGCGCCGCCCAGTTCGTCGACGACCTCGAATTCGGCCCGAACCTCTTGTACGCGGCCATCGTGGAAAGCACCCGCGCCCATGCCCGCATCGACGGCATCGACACGGCCAAGGCCGCCGCTGTTCCCGGCGTGGTCAAAATCGTCAGCGGCCGGGATTTTCCCTTCAAATTCGGCTTGTACATGCACGACCGCTTCGTCTTCGCCCAGGACCGGGTGCGCTTCGTCGGCGAGCAGGTGGCCGCGGTCATCGCCCGCGAACCGGCCGCGGCCTTGCGCGCCGCCGGCCTGGTCAAGGTCCGCTACAGCGACCTGCCGTTGGTCTTAAATACCGAAGATGCCTTGAGATCAGGCGCGCCGCTAATCCATCCCGGGCTCGGCGAGTACGAGCACGTGCCCTGGTTCTTCCCCCGGGCGGGGACCAATATCGCCCATTTCCGTAAAATAAGGAAAGGGGACGTGGACAAGGGCTTCGCCGAAGCCGACCTGGTCTTCGCCGAAACATACACGGTTCCCCGCTACGCCCATTGCGCCATCGAGCCGCACGGCGCCATCGGTTTGTTCGACCATGCGGGACGGCTGACGGTCTGGACCGCCTCGCAGTCCCCCTTCACCCAGCGCCACCTGTTCAGCGAGGCCCTGGCGCCCCTGGGCCTGTCCCATCACAATGTTCGCGTCATCACCCCGTTCGTCGGCGGCGGCTTCGGCGGCAAGGCCGGCGTGTCGATGGAGATCCTGGCCGCCGCCCTGGCCACTTCGGTCAAAGGCTGCCCGGTAAAGATTTTATGGTCAAGAGCCCAGGAATTTTACAACACCTACCAGCGCCAGGGGGTCAAGGCGACCGTCAAGCTGGGGGTCAAGAAGGACGGGACGATCACCGCCCTGGAGGAGACCCTGCACTGGGATGCCGGCGCCTACGTCGAATACGGCGCCAACGTGGTCAACGCCGCCGGGCTGTCGGCCACCGGTCCTTACCGCATCGCCAACGTGAAGATCGATTCGGTTTGCGTCTACACCAATCTCCCTCCCGGAGGTCCTTACCGCGGTTTCGGTTACTCGGAATTCATCTTTGGCCTGGAATCGCACATGAACGAGGCGGCCAAGAAGCTGGGCATCGACGCGGTGGCCTTCCGCCGCAAGAACGCCATCCGCCCCGGCGACACCCTGGCCTACGGCGCCGCGATGAACCCCAGCGGCCTGGTCGAATGCATCGACCGCGTGGCCGCGGAAATAGAATGGGATAAAAAAAGCAAAAGCGTTGATCCGGACAAGGCGATCGGCAAGGGCTTCGCCCTCTTCTGGAAGGCTCCGGCCATGCCGCCCAACGCCGCCTCGACGGTCTTCCTTAAATTCAACGAGGACGGCAGCCTGAACATACTGGCCTCGGCCATGGAGATCGGCCAGGGCTACCAGACGGTGATGGCCCAGATCGCCGCCGAGATCCTGACCGTGCCTCCGGCAAAGATCAGGGTGGAAACCCCCGACACCGACCGCAATCCTTACGAATGGCAGACGGTCGCGTCGCATATTACCTGGGGCTGCGGCAAAGCCGTCGAAAGGGCGGCCATCGACGCCCGCGAGCAGATTTTCGACCTGATCGTCCGCGCACTGGGCAAGGAGCGGGAGGCGCTCTACCTTGAGGCCGAGCAGGTGAAATCCAGACGCGAACCCGGCTGGGCCTTGCCGCTCAAGGATTTCGTCATTGCCGGCATCGTGCAGCCGGACGGCACCTACCGCGGCGGGCCGATCGTCGGCCGGGGCATGTTCATGCCCGAGTTCGCTTCGGCATCGAGCGATCCGGAGACCGGCCAGGGCGGCCATCCCAACGTGCATTACACCGTCGGCGCCAGCGGCGCCATTATCGAGATCGACAAGCAGACCGGCAAGATCAAGGTGCTCAAGGCGGTGCTGGCCGTCGACGTGGGCAAGGCGCTGAATCCCGACCTGTTGAAAGGGCAGGTCACGGGCGGATTTCTGCAGGGCCTGGCCACGGTCTTGTACGAGGACATGCGTTTCGACGACAAGGGCAGGCTGCTGAATGCCAATTTTTCCGACTACAAGATCCCGACCGCCATGGACATTCCGCAAGAAGTCGTGCCGATTTTCATCGAGACTCCCCAACCCGACGGTCCGTTCGGGGCCAGGGGCATGGGCGAGCACACCATGATCCCGGCGGCGCCGATCATCGCCAACGCCGTAGAGGATGCTCTGGGCGTGCGCATCACCTCCATGCCCATCAGCGCCGAAAAAATCATCGAGGCTCTATCGGGGAACCGGCAGTAGGAATAATCAGGTTGAAACGATCGGCTCGCGATTCAGCAGGTAGCGCTCCAGCCGCTTGGTCATTACCTCTATCCCACTGCCCGGTCCAGGCGGGATCTCGATAAAGCCGTCGGCGGCCAACGTCACTCCCGGTTCGACGATGTCTTCATGGAAGTAGCGGCTGGTCTCGGAGGTGTCGCCGGGAAGGGTAAAACCCGGGGCGGTTTGCAGCTGGATGTTCAGCGCCCGGCCGATGCCGGTTTCATCCATGCCGCCCGACCAGGCCGGGATGCCGCTGGCAACGCACAGGCGGGCCATTTTCACCGCTTCCAGGATCCCGCCCACGCGGCCCTGCTTGATGTTGATCACCCGGCAGCTCTTCAAAGCGATGGCGGCTTCGGCGTCGGCGCAGTCGTGGATCGATTCGTCGAGGCAGAGGGCGGTGCGCAGCTTCGCCTGCAGCAGCGAATGCTGGTAGATGTCGTGGTAGGACAGGGGCTGTTCGATCATGGTCAGTCCGAATCCGTCGAGGCGGGCCAAGCGCGCGGCGTCGGCCAGGGTGTAGTCGCCGTTGGCGTCGGCCATCAGCGCCAGATCGAGAAAGCGCCGGCGCACCGCCTCCACCCATTCCACGTCTTTCCCTTGCTGGATCTTCATCTTGACGCGGTGGTAGCCGCTGTCGACGGCTTCGGCCACTTTTTCCAGGAGCTTTTCGACCGTTTCCTCGATGCCGATCGAAATGCCCGACATGATGCGCCTGGCCGGGAAGCCGAGCAGCTCATGCAGCGGCAGGCCGCGGCGCTTGGCCAGCAGGTCGAGCAATGCGTTTTCCAGGGCGGCCTTGGCCATCTCGTGTCCGCGCACGCGGGCGCAGCGGCGCAGCAGTTCGCCCAGGCTGAGCTCCGGCTTCAGCTCGGGCAGGAGAAATTCCTTCAGGATATGGCGGGCGGTCGCGGTCGTTTCGCTGGCGTAATAGGGGTCGGGATCGGCTACGCATTCGCCCCAGGCCACGATGCCGTCGTCCTCCATCCTGACCAGCAGCGCTTCTTTGCAGTTCCAGACGGCGACGCTGGTGCCGAACGGGGTCACGAAAGGCAGGCGCACGGTCAGCAGTTCGATCCTGTCTATGGCGCCGATCGGATCGTTTTCCAACCAATTTGGGGATGTTTCGGTTTCGGGCATGGGCCACCTCAGCAGGGATTGTAGTTCATGTCTTCGTCGTGTGCAAGGAGGGCCGAATCCCCGTGTTTGCCAAATTTCTTCTGTAGGGAACGCAAATTTGCGTTCCCTACCAACGGTCAAGTATGTGTTTGATGGGGTAGGGGTTTGATTAATCAAACCCCTACAGGCCTTGATCTCTTCTTGACATCTGATGCCTTTTGGGCAACATGAAAAAAATGTTTTTCCGGCAAACAATGAAAATACCGAGGTGCGCGAATGAAAAAAATGCTGCTGACTGGTTTGATTTTGGCTTTCATGTCGGGCTTTGCCCTTCTGAGAGGAACTTCTGGCAATTTTGCCAGATTCATGATGTTTTCATTTTTTCTAAAAATGTTTTATTTTTGATTTTGGTTATTGATTTCCTTTATAATAGCCATAGGAGAAAAAAACATGATTAAAAAACGACAAAAATGGATCGCGCTATTTGTGACTTTGACATTCATGTGGCTGTTGCAGGTTTCTACTATGCCCCTGGCCGCCGCCAGCACAACGGAACAGGTCAGTTCCGCGAGCGCGGAACAAGAGCCGGGCTATCTCGAGGCTGTAGGCTATAAAGCTGTCCCGGCCAAGAAAAAAAGCATTCTGCCCATTATCCTCATTGGCGTGGGCGTGGTCGCCGTGGCCGCGGTCCTGTTCCTGGTCGTGTTCAAGACCAAGTACAACATTGTCGGAACATGGGATATCACAACTTCATGGTCAGGCGGTGGCGGCGGCACAGTCACCAATGAATTTGTCGGAGATAAAAAAGAGGGCGACGTTCATTTGGTGCTCAGCGGGAGTAGTGCCAAGTGGGGTGAATACACCGTGGACGGCAAAGAAGTCTCCTTCTCGATGTTTATCACCACTTTAACCGGGGAATTCACGGACAAAACCCACATGAGCGGCACCTGTGTCAGCGTTACAAGTACGGGAACGTGGACAGCGGTAAAGACATCGGATACAACGATTGCGCCGATTCCAACAAGCTCGATGGATCGGCAGACTGCCGAGCGCATAGTTACCAATAAATAGTCGCTAAGCTGTATTTTCTAATAGTCAGTCGAGTAGGGGTTTGATTAATCAAACCCCTACAACATTTTTTTCCCTTTTGCAGTCCATCGACAGCCGTCAACCGTTTTCTGAATATGGGTTCTTTTTTGAACTGATTTCGCCTTGACATTGAGTCTGTTTTTGGGCAATATAAAAAAAATGTTTTACCGGCAAACAATGAAAATATCGAGGTGCGCAAATGAAAAAAATGCTGCTTGCAGGTTTGGTTTTGTCTTTTATGTCGGGCTTTGCTATTCTGGGCCATGCTGAGGTAAGTCTGATGGCCGACCTGGTCCTGTTCAACGGCAAGGTATTCACCGTTGAAAAAAACTTGCCCTGGGCCGAGGCGGTCGCCATCCGCGACGGCAAGTTCGTAGCCGTGGGCAGCGACGAGGAGGTGAAAAAACTGGTCGGCGCCGACACGCAGGCGATCGACCTGCAGGGCCGGCTGGCGCTGCCCGGCTTCAATGACGCCCATCTCCATTTCGCCAGCGGCGGCCTGTACCTGCTGGGCATCGACCTGCATCCGGCCCGCGATGAAAAAGAGTTTGTCTCTATATTAAAGGAATATATTAAGAAGCTCCCGGCGGGGGAGTGGGTCACCGGCGGCAATTGGGATCACGAAAACTGGCCGTCAAAAAAGCATCCGAGCAGGAAGCTGATCGATGCCGTCACCCCGAACCATCCGGTGCTGGTGCGGCGCCTGGACGGGCACATGGCGCTGGCTAATTCGCTGGCCCTGAAGCTGGCGAGCATTACAGGCGCCACGGCCGATCCCCAGGGCGGCGAGATTGTCAAGGACGGCAAAACCGGGGAGCCCAGCGGCATTCTGCTCGACAACGCCTGCGACCTGGTCGACACGCTCATCCCGCCGATCAGCCGCGCCCGGCGCGAGCTGGCCATCCGCACCGCCATGCGCCACGCCCAGGAATTGGGCGTGACCAGCATCCAGGACAACAGCTCGGCTGCCGACCTGGAGATCTACCAGGATATGCTCGCCAAGGGCGAACTGGGACTGCGCGTCAATGCCTGGCGCGACAGCGCCTGCGTCGCCGACCTGGCCCGCGTCGGCATCCACGCCGGCTTTGGCGGCCCGTTCCTGCGCCTGGGCACGATCAAGCTTTTTGTCGACGGCTCGATGGGGGCCGGCACCGCCCTCTTTTTCGAACCGTACGCCGACGATGCCCAGAGCTGCGGCCTGCCTATTTACAAGGAAGATGAATTAAACGCCCTGGTCCTGGCGGCGGACAAGGCGGGACTGCAGATTGCCGCCCATGCCATCGGCGACAAGGCCAATTACCTGATCCTGAACGCCCTGGCCAAGGCCCGAATGGAAAACGGGGCACGCGATTCCCGCCACCGGGTGGAGCATGCCCAGGTGGTCACGGCCGGCGATGTTGTTCGCTTCAGGGAAATGGGCGTTATCGCCTCGATTCAGCCCTGCCACTGCATCGATGACATGCGCTGGGCGGAAAAGCGCATCGGCCCCAGGGTCGCTGACGCCTACCGTTTCGCTTCTTTTCTCAAGAGCGGCGTCCATCTGGCGTTCGGGACCGATTGGAGCGTCGAGCCGCTCGACCCGCGTTTGGGACTTTACGCAGCGGTCAGCAGGGAATTGCCGGCGGGCGGTCCTGCCGGCGGCTGGCATCCCGATGAAAAAATATCCCTGGCCGAAGCCATTGAGTGCTATACCCTGGGTTCGGCTTATGCCGAATTCCAGGAAAAGGAGAAGGGTTCCATTGCCCCGGGCAAATGGGCCGACCTGGCGATCATGGAAAAGAACATCTTCGAAATTCCCAAAAAAGACATTTTGCACACCGCGGTGACGATGACCATCCTGGCCGGAAAAATTATTTTTAAAAAAGAATAAAATTTTTTCAGCGCCGCCCCGCCGTTGCTTTCAATCCGGGCAAAATACGGTTAGGTTAGAAATAACCTTTATTATCGGGAACAAACAAGATATTTTTGGCAAAAAAAAGAAATCAGTTGAAAATGACCCCTTTTTGTACTATATATTTGGTGGAAAAATTTTTTAAAAATTTTTTTAAAGGTGTTGACAAGCCTGAAAAAACAGGTATAATGTCGACGTTTTTCCTTCGGTGAAGAAAATAAGGATCTTTGAAAACTGAGTAGAGTGATGTTTTAGCCAGCATCAAAAGACCCAAATTTTTTTAACAAAGTTTCAAACTTTTCAAATTGGTTTAAGGGGCTTCGGCCCTTTAAATAATTAACTGGAGAGTTTGATCCTGGCTCAGAGTGAACGCTGGCGGCGTGCCTAACACATGCAAGTCGAACGCGAAAGTCCCGCAAGGGATAAGTAGAGTGGCAGACGGGTGAGT
>JAPKZL010000088.1 GCA_026393795.1 Candidatus Aminicenantes bacterium
TGGTGCGCTACGAGGACATCGACGACAACGGCACGGTGCGGGAGGCGGAGCACGACCTGGTCGTCCTCGCGGTGGGCATCGTGGCCCACGACGAGTGCCGGCGGCTTTTTACCGACGCCGAACTGGCCGTCGACGAGACGCTCTTCGTCGCCCAGCCCGGCAAGCAGGTCGACCCGGCCCGCACGTCCATCCCCGGCGTTTTCAGCGCCGGCACGGCCACCGGGCCGCTCGATATCCCCGACTCCATCCTAAGCGCCGGGGCCGCCGCCGCCCAGACCGCGGTCTACATCGAAAAAATGAAGGGGAAGCCGTGATGGAAGAGAAAAAGAGGAAAATCGGCGTCTACATCTGCCAATGCGGCGGCAACATCTCCGACCACGTCGATGTCGAGGAGGTGCGCCGGCGCATCGAGAAGGAGTACGGCGTCACCGTGGCCAAGACCTCGATGTTCACCTGCTCCGACGCCTCGCAGAACGACATGATCAAGGACATCCGCGAGCAGGGACTCGACGGCATGGTCGTCGCCTCCTGCTCGCCCAAGCTGCACCTGACCACCTTCCGCAACATGTCCAACCGGGCCGGGCTCAACCAGTTCCAGTACGTCCAGGTCAACATCCGCGAACAGTGCTCCTGGGCCCACTCGGACGACCATGAGGGAGCCACCTGCAAGGCGGCCAACCTGGTCGGCGCCGGTATCGAGAAAGCCCTGCGCCAGGAAGCGCTGCAGCCCATCCGCGTCACGTCGGTAAAGAAGGTGCTGGTCATCGGCGCCGGCATCGCCGGACTGCGGGCGGCGCTCGAGCTGGCCGACCTCGGCGTCGAGGTCTTCCTGATCGAAAAGGAAGCCAGCGCCGGCGGCCGGGTGGCGCAGCTGGGCGAGATGTTTCCGGCCGGCAAGAACGGCGGCGAATTGATCGCCATGCTCCTGGCCGAGATCGGGAAGCGCGCCAACATCATACTCTTCCTTAACGCCGAATTGGCCGAGAAGAGCGGCCACATCGGCGAATTCGAGTTGGCGATCCGCATCCGCAGCGCGGCCGCCGTCGCCGGGCGCACCGAGGAGACCGTCCGCATCCAGGTCGGGGCGATCCTGGTCGCCAGCGGCTTCAGCGAGTACGAGCCGAAACCGGGCGAATACGAGTACGGCCAACCCGGCGTGGTCACCCTCTCCGAATTCGAGCGCCTGCTGCAGGCCGAAGGGGAGAAGCTGCTCCACTCGGGACGGGAGGCGAAGAAGGTTGCCTTCATCTACTGCGTGGGCAGCCGCCAGAGCGCGACAAGCGAAGGCGCCAACCGCTGGTGCTCGCGCCATTGCTGCAGCACCGCCACCCATTTGGCCGTGCGCGCCAGGAAGAAATTTCCCAAGCTGCAGTGCTATCATTTTTATCGCGACATGCGCACCTACGGCAAGTTCGAGTCGCTCTACGAGGAGGCGGGCAAGACAGGCTCGGTCTTTCTGCGCTTCCACGAAGAGCGGCCGCCGCGTCTCGAGAGGAGCGGCGAGGGTTGGCAGGTAGCCGTGCAGGACCTGTCGACCGGTGGCGACGAGATCGCTGTGGAAGCCGATTTGGTCGTCCTGGTCACGGGCATGACGGCGCGGTCGAACGACGGGCTGATCCAAGTACTGAAGCTGCCCCTGGGCTCCGACCGCTTCTACAACGAGATCCACCCCAAGCTGCGGCCGGTGGAAACGGTCATCGACGGCGTCTATATCGCCGGCAGTTGCCAGGGGCCAAAAAACGCGGGCGAGAGCGTCGTATCGTCGCTGGCGGCGGTGGCCAAGGCGGCGGCGCTACTCGTCAAGGGCTATGTCGATTTGCAGCCTTTTGTCGCCTATGTCCAGCCTGAAAAATGCACCTGGTGCGGCAAGTGCCAGCCGGCCTGTCCCTACGGCGCCATAGAGAAGGTCGCTTACGGCGACAAGGAGGTGGCGCAGGTGGTCGACGTCCTGTGCAAGGGCTGCGGCGCCTGCCTGCCCCCCTGCCCGCTCGACGCCACCCAGCTGAAGGGATACACCGACGAGCAGATGGAGGCCATGATCGATGTCCTGGCCCGGGAGGTCGCCCATGAAGGATGATAGTCGCGAACGGTTCCCGGAGAGCGTGTTGCTCAGCGGCCGCAAGCGCGAGACGGCGCGCCAGGAATTTTCGGCCAGGAAAGAGATCTTGGACCTGCTGCGCGCCCGGGGGCCGCAAACCGTCCGCGAGTTGGCCGCATCCTTGAGCATCTCCGCTGATGAAGCCACCTGGTGGCTGATGGGTTTCGTGCGCTACAACAAGGTCAAGGCATCGGAGAAGGCCGACGACGAAGGCTACTACCGCTACGCCATCCTCGAAGTGAAGTGACCATGGAAAAGGTAAACGCCAATGTCCTGGCCGAGATCAAGAAGCTCGGCGCCTTCGACCTGGAAGCCTGCTACAGCTGCGGCACCTGCTCAGCCATCTGCCCCCTCTCCAAGGATGCCGCCTCATTCCCGCGGCGCATGATCCGCTATTCGCTGCTCGGCCTCGAGAAAAGGATCCTGTCCGCCCCCGAGCCCTGGCTGTGCTACTATTGCGGCGAGTGCAGCGATTCCTGCCCGCGCCAGGCCGAGCCGGCGGCGTTGATGATGGCCCTGCGCCGCTTCGCCACGCGAAGGTTTGCGCTCGGCCGCCTCGCCGACGCCGTCTATTCGTCGCTGGCCTCGGTCTTTACCTGGCTGCTGCTCAGCGCCGCGGCGCTGGCGGCGATCTTCCTGGCATACAACCCGGCCATGAACCGGGACAAGGTGGACTTCCTCTCCTTCGTCTCCCTGGGACGCATCCACGACGCCGGGTTGGCCCTGGTGGGCTTCATCGTGCTGGCTTCCGTTGCGCAGATCTGGACCCTGTTCCGCAACCTGCACCGGGCGCTCCCGGCCCAAGGGGACCGGGACGTCGGGACCCAAGAGGTCCCTCCAGCGGGAACAACGGCGGCCATCCCGGCCAAGAAGGCGGGCAAATCGGCATTCCAGGCGCTGAAGGAGGCGGTGTGGCAGAGCCGCTTCGGCGAGTGCTCCGACGACAAGCTGCGCCGCCTGGCGCACATGGGCGTTTCCTGGGGCTTTATGGGCATGTTCCTAGCCACGCTGATCATCCTCGCCGTCGACTACCGCTGGCTGCCTTTGCCGCGCTGGGTCTCGCTCGCGATCGGCTCGATTTCCGGGGTCGCTTGCGCGCTCGGCCTAGGGTATTATTTCTATCTGCGCCTCAAGGGCAAGACCGCGGTAGGCAAGTATTCCCACCCCAGCGACTGGGCCTTCCTTTTGCTGCTGGCTCTTTCCGTCCTCAGCGGCTACATCATGCTCCTGTTCCGTTTCCTGAGCATGCCCATGGCCGCTTACGGCACGTTCGCCTTCCACCTGGTCGTCGTTTTCGACCTGCTGGTCACTTTCCCGTTCAGCAAGTTCGCCCATGTCATCTACCGGCCAATAGCTCTATGGATCGCCGGCTTGAAATAGCCAGAATGAATATCAAGGAGGATATATTATGAGTGACACAAAACCCGTCGAGAAGGCCAGCATCGTCCTGCTGAGCGGAGACATGGACAAGGTCATGGCCGCCTTCATCATCGCCAACGGCGCCGCCGCCTTCGACATGGAGGTCTCCATGTTTTTCACCTTCTGGGGCTTGAAGGCCATCCAAAAGGGCAACCTGACTGGCACGGGCGTCATGGGCAAGATGCTCGGCGTCATGAACCGCGGCGGCATGAAGCGCCTCAACCCCTCGAAACTGAGCTTCGGCGGAATGGGCCGGGTCATGTTCAAGATGATGATGAAGAAGCACAAAGTGGCCACCCTCCCCGAGATGCTCAAGCAGGCCCAGGAGCAGGGCGTCAAACTGACCGCCTGCGAGATGACCATGAATGTCATGGAGATCAAGAAGGAGGACCTGATCGACGGCGTCAAGATCGGCGGCGTCGCCTCCTTCATCGCTGACGCCTCGGAATCCAAGTTCACGTTATTTATCTAGGAAAGACAGTATATTGATTAGGCGCGAATAGGCAGCCGCTACTTCTTTTATGGCGGCAGGCCGGCGATCCGAACGACAGGCTGGGGCGGATTTTGCGTCAGTCGCGGGCGGCAGTCCAGGTGCCCGATACGCCGCCGGCGCTGGTGAAAGTGCCGGAAATGGTGTCCTCGCTGCTGAACGACCCGCTCAGCGTTTCGGACCCGCCGGGAACCCCGCCGCTGAGCTGGATGGTCACGTTCTTTCCGGAGACAGTGTAGGAGCCGGTGCCGCTGTGGCCGAGACTGTCGGCAAACTGGGCAGAGCCGGTTTCCACCGTCCCGGCGCAGGTCAGGACCGCGGTACCGTTGCCGCTGCCGCCGCCCGTGATCGCGAAGCTAACGTTCCATGTCCCGGCAAGATAATAGTCCCCCTCGGCCAGGCAGCCGGAAGCGCCGCAGAGCAACCAGGCCAATAGGCCCCCGATCAGAAGAGCGTGCTTCATCCCCTTCACCTCCTCGAGTTGATTGCTTTCTTTTATATTGACAGAAATGAGTACAAAAAGTCAATTTCTGAGCAAGAAACCGCCCGGCTACGGCTTCCGCCGCACGTGTAAAATCAGCCCTGGCTCGATATGCCACGATGTAGGGGTGGGGCTTGCAGCACAAATTATCCGCTTGGCGGATGTAATTTGTCTGTCCCAGAATGGGGCCCCCACCCTTGTTTAAGGGTAACCGCAAGGGTTACCCCTACAACAAAACTGCCCACGGCATATGTAGACAAACCCGGCCTACCAACATTATGTTTTTGGCAATTTCGATTAGTCGCCAAAAACATCAAATGTTGGTATATAGTCATATTAGATAAGTTTCGTTGGATTTTAGGCACTACGAAACTTATAATATGACTATGTTATAATTATTCATGCATTTCACCGCCAGGCTGCCCGTCGATGACTTCCGCCAGCAGATCGAAGGGGAAATCGCCTCCAACCCGGTGCTGGTCCTGACCGCCTAGACCGGGGCCGGCAAATCGACCCGCGTCCCTTACTGGCTGTGGCAGGCCGGCGTCAAGGTCCACGTCACCCAGCCGCGGCGCATCGCCGCCCGCGCGTTGTCCAATTATCTGGCCCATGTGTGCAACGTTTGCTGGGGAGACGAGATCGGCTACCAGACCGGCTTGGACAGCAACAAGTCGCCCCAGACGGCGCTCCTGTACCTGACCGACGGCGTGCAGATGGTGCAGGAGATCCAGGGCAAGCGCGAATACGACGTGCTGATCCTGGACGAGATCCACGAGTGGAACCTGAACCAGGAAGTGCTGGTTGGGCTGGTCAAGAAGAACCTGGACAGCGGCTATTACCAGCGCAGCGGCAAGCGGGTGGTGATCATGAGCGCCACCCTGAAGGCCAGGCAGATCTCGGCGTTCTTGAACCACGCCCCGGTGATCACTATTCCCGGCCGCGGCTTCCCGGTGGTCTGCCAGCGGCGCCACCCCTGTTTTTTCCTCCCCGACGCCGCCAATCTACTCGAAAGCGGCCACAACATCCTGATCTTCCAGCCAGGGAAACAGGAGATCGAAGAAACCATGCAGAACTTGAAAGAACTGCTGGAACACGACAAGCAGCAGGCAGTCATCCTCCCCCTGCATTCGGAACTTTCCATCAACGAACAGGGCAAGGTGTTTAAAAATTACCCCCTGCCTAAAGCCGTCGTGGCCACCGACATCGCCCAGACCAGCCTGACCATCGACGACATCGACGCGGTCATCGACAGCGGCGTCAAGAAGGAAGTGCGGCTGGTATCGGGCATCGAGGGGTTGTATCCGACCGAGATCTCCACTTCCGAGTGCCGCCAGCGCGCCGGCCGGGCCGGCCGGGTGAAAAAGGGAGTCTATATCCTCTGCTCCGAGCGCGGCATGGAGGAGCGCAGCGATTATCCCGAACCGGAGATCCGCCGCCTCAACCTGGAGAGCGTGGTCTTGCGCATGTACAAATGGGGGCTGACGCCGCTGGAGTTCAATTTTTTCCACCGCCCCAACCGCAGCCTGATCCTCAAGGCGATCCAGAACCTGAAGAATTTCGGCGCCCTGAGCCCGGAGAACAAGGTGACAACGGACGGCCGCAGGATGGCCGAGCTGCCGCTGTCGGTGCGCAGCGCCCGGCTGCTGTTGGAAGCCGAAAAGGGGGGCGCCCGGGTCGTTGACCGCGCCCTGAAAGCCATTGCCATCTTCGAGACAAGGGGCATCGTCAACAAGGAGTTCAGCGGCGGGGGCTACTCCCGTTCGCCCTTCAAATCGGACCTGCTCAACCAGCTCGAGATATGGGAGGACGAGAAAGCGAACGCCCGGTTGATCTCGCGCAAGAAGACGGCCTTGGCCAGCGAAATCTACAACGAACTCAGGAAGCGGCTGGCCCAGCCGGTCCCCCGAAGGGGACCGTGGAACGAGAGCGACCAGAAACATCTTTTCCGGGCCATCCTCTCGGCTTTTTGCGACGGCGTCTACTTCAGGGGCGACGGG
This sequence comes from Candidatus Aminicenantes bacterium, assembly GCA_026393795.1. Classification (NCBI taxonomy): domain Bacteria; phylum Candidatus Aminicenantota; species Candidatus Aminicenantota bacterium. Next base: position 6,486 of record JAPKZL010000088.1, read on the forward strand.
ATATACTGGCGCGAAAAGGAAGAGAGGCAGCTCGAGCGCACGTCGATCCTGAACGAGGCCAAGCCGGAAATGGTCGCTGCCCTGCCCTTCGACCTGATCATCAACCGCGAAGACCAGAAGACAGGCAACAAGGAGGAAAAATACATCCCGCTGTTGACCTTCGCCTCGGAGCTGTCGCTCAAGCAACTGGACGAGCTATCGCCATTCAGCTACGAAAAGCGCCGCGCCATCGTCCTGAAAGAGGACAAGATCAGCGTCGACGAACAGATTTTCTTCGGCGGCCGGATGATCAAAACCGTCGCCGCCGCTCCCGACTGGACGAGCCCCGACGAAAAGCACACCCTCCTGACCCTGGCCCTGCAATGGTTCGCCGACAACAGCCAATGGCTGCCCTGCCGTGGCGAGATTGAAAAAAATCGCGCCTGGTTCAAGGAAGCAGCCGCCGTGCTGGGCGAAAAACTGCCGCCTTTCGACCACGTGCTCCGCGAATTCCTCTACCGCCAACTGCGCCGCAGCCTCAAGATCGACGACCTGCGCTTTTTTTTCCAGTTCCATCCCGCCCTGCGGCGCATCACCCTCAACCACCTGCTGCCTTACGTTTGGCTGAAAAAACTGAAGGCCGTGCGCTGGCCCGGCCTGTTGAAGATCAAGGACATGGAACTCCCTATGACCTACATCGGCCCAAAATCCTACCTGACCCTGGGCTACGAGCACTTCCACCGCGTGGAAAAGGACGAGATCATCCTGCCCAGCGGCGAGGAACCCGGCTTTCTGCTGCAGGGATTGCGCTTTGAAAATTGGGCCGCAGCGGTGAGCCATTACAACACCTATTTGAAGAACGACATATTCGGCCGCAAGTGGCGAAACGATAAAAAAAGCATCGAGATCGGCGATGCGGCCGACCTCCCCTTCCCCATGCCCTTCCAGGGCGGCAACGGCAAGGACAACACGCCGTTCGAATTCTATTCAGTCCCGACCATCGAGAACGGCCAGGTTTTCCTGATACATTTCCCCACCCTGGAGGAGGCCAACGCCCATTTTCTCCCGCTGGCCGGCCAGTGGCAGGAGCTTAAAAGCAGATTCAAGAAAGCGGCCCTGGACAATGTTTTCCGCACTAAGGGCTGGACGATCAAATGACGCTGAAGCCCGGTGATGGCGTCAATGAAAAAGCGCTGCAAAGGCGGGTCAAGGACCACGTCATCGGCAGGCGCCACGAATTTTACGCCGTGGTTCAGCCCGGTTTCGAAGCG
>JAPKZL010000089.1 GCA_026393795.1 Candidatus Aminicenantes bacterium
GCCGGTCAGGACGATGACGGCGCCGCTGGGCAGGTTGAGGTAATAGGAGATGAGCAGCCCGCCGATCATGACCCCTTCGGCCGTCAGCACCGTCCACAGCACCAGCGAGCGGAACGAGCGGCTCAGCAGGCGGGCGCTGGAAACCGGGATGATCAGGATGGCGCTGACCAGGATGATGCCCAGAACGCGGATGCCCAGCACCAGGGCGGCGGCGAGCATGATGTAGAGCAGGAGCTGGTAGAGATCGGGATTCACGCCGGCCATGTAGGCCATTTCCCGGTCCAGGGCCAGCAGGGTCAGCTTGCGCTTCTGGGTCAGGATGAAGGCCATGATCAGCAGGGAAATAAGGACGATCAGAGCCATGTCCTGGCGGCGGATGGCCAGGATGTTGCCGAAAAGGTAGCCGATCAGTTCGGGTTGATAGCCGCGGCGTAAACTGATCAGGATGATGCCCAGGGCCATGCCCGAGGTGAACAGGATGCCGATGATCGAATCGCTGGCGAGGCTGCTTTTCTTTTCCAGCCAATAGATCAGGGCGGCCAGGAACATGCTGAAGATCAATGCCGACAGCAGGGGGCTGAAACGGGTCAGCAGGCCGATGGCCGCCCCGGCCAGCGCCGCGTGGGCGATGCCGTCGCTGAAAAACGCCATTTTCCGCAAGGTGACGAATATGCCCAGGTAAGCCAGGAGAACGCCCAGCACGATGCTGGCGATGAGGGCCCGTTGCATGAATGGCAATTGCAGCAGTTCGCTCATGACGGCGATCCGTGGTGGTCGTGGGTTTTCAAATCGGCACTGTCGCCGTACAGTTTTTTCAGCACCTCCTGGTTGAGGGCGGACTTGGTCTCGCCGTGCGAGATCAGGTCGCGATTCAAGCAGATGATGCGGTCGCTGAACTTGTAGACCATGCTGATTTCGTGGGAGACCATCAGGACGGTCACGCCGTGCTCGCGGTTCAGGCGCTGGATGGTCGAATAGAAGTCGGCCAGCCCTTCGATGTCGATGCCGCTGGTTGCCTCGTCCAGGAACAGGATCTTCGGCTGGTGCAGCATGGCGTGGGCGATCAGCACCCGCTGCAGCTGGCCGCCGGAGAGTTCGCCGACCAGCTTGTCCTTCAGCCCGGCCATGCCCGCTGCCGGCAGGACTCCGCCAAACGGCAGCTGGTCGGGCTTGCGGCAGGTGAGGCCGACGAATTCCTCAACCGTCAGTGGGAAGCTCTTTTCAAAGGCGAAATGCTGAGGGACGTAACCCAGCAGCGGCAGGACCTGCTGGACGTCCTTGGCGAATATTTTTATTTCACCATCATAGGGGATCAGCCCCAAAATGGCTTTCAGCAGGGTGGTTTTTCCCGAACCGTTGGGGCCGATGATGGCGATGATTTCCTCTTTTTCAATGGTGAAACTGACCTTTTCCAGGGCCGGCAAATTTCCGAAGCGCACCGACAAATTCTTGACTTCCAGGATCGGTTCCATCGGCCCTCACAAGCGGTCGGCGCTAAGCAGGCTTTCGACGTTGCGGCGCATCAGCCCGGTATAGGAATCGCCGGCAATGGCGCCGCCCAACGGATCGAGGCTGAGCAAGCGCAAGTCCAAATCTTCCAGCAGCGGCTCCAAGGTCGTGGTAGGCAGCTGCGGCTCGGAAAAGACAACTTTGATCTTGTCGGTCCGGGCCAGGGCGTATAGCTTCTGCAGGTCGCGCGGCGTCGGTTCGCGTCCCGGGGCAGGCTGAAAGACGGCGACGATTTCCAAGCCGTAGGCCGAGGCAAAATAGCGCCAGCCGTCATGGAAGACGATCAGCTTGCGGTTTTTCAGGGCGGCGCAGGTCCGTTTCAACTCGGCGTCCAGGCGCAGCAGCTCGTTCTGGTAGCGTCGGCTGTTCTCCCTGTACAAGGCCGCGCGGCCGGGGTCCAGGGCAACCAGTCTGGCGCAGATGCTCTGGGTCATGATGGCGCCGTTCTTGAGGTCGAGCCAGTAATGGGGGTCGAATAACGGGTGGGATGCGTCGCGGCGCTCATGCTCGTGGCCATCGGCTGGGAAAGACTTCAGCACGACGCGGCTCTGCAGGGAGACGATTTCCGCCCCGGGTACGCTTTCGGCGATCCCGTCGATCCAGTCGTCGATGATGCCGATCTTGAATATGAGGCGTGCCTTTTGCAGCTCCCTGATCTTGCCGGGGGTCAGGTCGAAGGTGTGGGGCGATGCGCCGGCGGGCAGGATCTGGATGACCCTGGCGTCGGGGCCGGCGACCTGGCGGACCATGTCGGCCAGGGGAAAAATGGTCGCCGCTAGGCGCAGCGGTTCCGGTGCAGGCGCTGCCGGCGAGGAACATAACGCCCGGTTCGCCAGGCAGCATGCCGACACCATAAAGATGATGATGGGCCAATTTTTTTTCATGTACGATTTATTGTACCAGAACCGCCGGTATATATGGAACCCTTGTCTGTGTTAAAATAAAAAAAATGGACAAAAAACAGGATAGACAAAAATTGCCGCGTAACGTCAAGGTTGTGGCGGTCACGAGTTTCCTGACCGACGTGTCGAGCGAAATGGTGATCAATACCCTGCCGCTTTTTCTGAAGAACGTGCTCGGAGTAAAAACGAGCATCATCGGCCTGATCGAAGGAGTAGCCGAGTCCGCATCCAGCTTCCTGCGGCTTTTTTCCGGGTGGTTTTCCGACTGGCTGCGGAAGAGAAAGTTGCTGGCTGTGCTCGGCTACGGGATCTCCGCCCTTTTCAAGCCGTTGTTCTATTTCGCCAATTCCTGGGGCGTGGTGGCCGCGGCCCGCTGGGGAGACCGCATCGGCAAGGGAGTGCGCACCGCACCGCGCGACGCCCTGGTCGCTGATTCCACCCCCGCCGACCAGCGCGGCTACGCTTTCGGCTTCCACCGCGCCGCCGATACGGCCGGGGCCTTCAGCGGACTGGTCATCGGTCTGGCCATTGTCTGGTTTTTTCAGAAGGGGAGCAGCGAGTTGCTGGCCGGCACGTTCCGCATCATCGTCCTGGCCAGTCTCCTGCCGGCTTTCGTCGCCGTCATCGTCCTTTGGTTGGGGGTGCGGGAGACCGCACCGGCCGGCGTGGTCGAGAGGCCCCGCTTCGGCTTCAAGTCCCTGGGCAAGGACTTTCGCTGGTTCATCGTCATTGTTGGAATTTTCGAGCTGGGCAATTCCTCGGACGCCTTCATCATTTTGCGTGCTCAGGAGCGCGGCCTTTCAATCATAGGCATATTTGCCATGCTGATCGCTTTCAATTTCGTCTATACCGTGATTTCGTTTTTTGCCGGGAAGCGTTCGGACCGGATAGGCCGACGCCGCGTGGTCATAGCCGGCTGGGCCATTTACGGCTTGGCTTACTTGGGAATGGCCTCGGCGCGCTCGGCACTTCATATCGTCATTTTGTATATTTTGTATGGCCTCTATTATGGCTTGAGCTACGGCACGGCCAAGGCGCTGGTTGCCGACCTGGTCCCGGCCGAGTCGCGGGGCATGGCCTACGGCACCTACAACGCCGTTCTCGGGCTGACCGACCTGCCCGCTTCGTTCATCGCCGGCATCCTATGGAGCGGGGTGGGCGTCTGGAAGGGATTCGGTCCCGCGGCGCCATTTTATTTCGGCGCTACTATGGCTTTCCTTGCCTTGTTGTTGTTTGTCTTCTGGAAGCCAGATCTTTCGCGGGACAGACAAACTTTATCCACCAAGATCGGTGGATAGTTTGTGCTGTCCCTCCGCCCCATTTTATTTCGGAGCGGCGATGGCTTTTCTGGCCCTGCTGTTGTTTTTCTTCTGGAAACCTGTTCCGGCCGCTATAAAAACTTGACTTGTTTGCCTGAGCTCTGTTCGAAACTCATCCCCCAACCCCCCGCGTTGCGGTGTGGCATCGCTTGATGCTTCGCAAAGACTCAGCATAGCGATGCGAACCTTCTCTTGCGAAGAGAAGGGGAGTAACAGCCTTGCCCCTCTCTTTTTGAAAGAGAGGGGTCGGGGGTGAGTTTTTTTAGATGCGGTTAAAAGTTTCTAACCCCTACATTATTTATTTCATTTCCCAAATGTGTTATCTTGATAAGCGTTTAATATTGTTGCAACTTAATCGCGGAGGTCAAGGCATGGAGGAAAAAACGGTTTGGTCGGGAACTTCTTCACAGCTGCTCAACCTGGGAGTATTCATAGTCAGCGGCATCATCTTCGCCCTGCTGCTGGTGCTCTTGATCCAGTTCTGGCAGCCGCTGGCGAAAATGGGGACAATGGCCCTGGCCCCGGCTTTCGTGATCCTACTTTCCCCCCTGGCCTTCGCCCTGGCCAGGATGCTGCTGATCAAGGCCGTCCGCTACGAGATCACCAGCGAACGGATAAAGATCACCACCGGGATATTCTCCAAGCAGACCAATACCATGGAGCTCTACCGCGTCAAGGATTACTCCCTGAAGGAGCCTTTCTTTTACCGTTTTTTACATATGGGCAACATTGTCATCATGACGTCCGACCATACCACGCCGCAGATCATCATGAGGGCCATCCGTTCGGCCAGGCAACTCATGGACGAGATCCGCACCCATGTGGAGATGCGCCGCGACATCAAAAAGGTCCGCGAAGTCGATTTCGACCCGGTGGGTAACTCGGGGGCCGGCCCTTCCTGATGGCCGTTTCGGGCGGCTGCCCGGCGCTTCATCCAGCCCATGGCCAGGTCAATGAACCGTGAATCCCGCCACCGGCTGCCTGCCGGTTTGCGCGTTAGCCTGCTGAAAATGCAGGGGTCGGCCGCCGCCGGCCGCGGCCCGGCGCGGGAATTCCATATTTCGCGCGCCTGCCGCAACCTGTACCATTTCAACCAGGCTTTCTTCACCCTGCACGGTAACGTCATTCTGCCCGATTTCACCGCCACGCGGATGTTTGCGCAGCGCTTGAATGAAAAAAGACTGGCCCTCCATGTTCCGGAAAAAGTAATTAAAGCCGGATCGTTGAACGCCATGGGGCTGATCGACGAGATCCTCCATTTCGTGGTCGGGCTTTACATCGAACAGGTCCAGCCGCAGGTTTTCAAGAAGGCGTTGCTGGAGATGGACAAGGAGGTCGGCAGCGCCGCGCTCAAAAAAACGCTGCTCCGTTTTTGCGAGGATTTCCCGGCCCTTCCCGTCTATTCGGAGCTTGTGCAGGCCCAGGAATACCTGCTGAGTACCAGCCACAGCACCGAGCACCGCGAGATCGTGCTCGAAGAGATGCTCCTGCTCTGGCTGGCGAACGTCAACCCGGCCTTCGCCCCGTTCCGGGAGTTGTTTGACGACAGCACCCTGAAAAGGGACACGGCCTATAACCATGTTCTTGCCATCCAGGACGAGTTCTTCCAGCGCCAGCCGCCCTTCGGCCCCGACAAGCAGAAGCTGGTCGACATGCTGAGCAGCCCGGCCCTGGCCTATCCCGATTCGCTTTCCGGGCAATTGCGCTACATGCAGGAAAAATGGGGGCTGCTGCTGGGCAAATTTTCGGCGCGTTTCCTGGCCAACCTCGATGTGATGCGCGAGGAGGAAAAGACCTTTCTCCCGGGGCCGGGCCCAGCCACGGTGTTCAGCGCCGGCGATCAGGGACCGGACCACGGGGAGAGCGAACGGTTTTCCGTTGACCGCGATTGGATGCCCAACCTGGTGCTGATGGCCAAGTCGGTTTATGTCTGGCTCGATCAGCTGGGCAAGAAGTACGGTCGGCCCATCACCAGTCTGGACGGGATCCCGGATGAAGAATTGGATACGCTCGCCCGCTGGGGCTTCAACGGCCTCTGGCTGATCGGCATCTGGGAGCGCAGCCCGGCCTCGCGCCGCATCAAGCAGAAATGTGGCAACCCCGAAGCCCTGGCCTCGGCCTACTCGCTCTTCCGCTACGAGGTCGCCGCCGACCTGGGGGGAGAGGCCGCCCTGCAGAACCTGAAAGCCCGGGCCGCGGCTAGGGGCATCCGGCTGGCGACCGACATGGTCCCCAACCACATGGGCATCGACTCGCCCTGGGTGTGCGAACATCCGGAGTGGTTTGTCTCCCTGGAACAAAGCCCTTTTCCGAGCTATTCCTTCAGCGGCGAGGACATTTCCAGCGACCCGCGCGTGGCCATATACCTTGAAGATCATTATTACGATCGCAGTGACGCGGCCGTGGTGTTCAAATGGGTCGAGCGCCGGAGCGGGACGGCGCACTACATTTACCACGGCAACGACGGGACGCGCATGCCCTGGAACGATACGGCGCAATTGAACTACCTGCACCACAAGGTGCGTGAAACGGTCATGCAGACCATACTGGCCGTGGCGCGAAAATTCCCCATCATCCGTTTCGATGCCGCCATGACCCTGACCCGGCGTCATTACCAGCGGCTCTGGTACCCGCTGCCCGGCAGCGGCGGCGACATTCCCTCCCGCTCGGGGCAGGGCATGACCCAGGAGCAGTTCGATCGCAGCATGCCGAACGAATTTTGGCGCGAGGTTGTCGACCGGGTGGCCCGCGAGGTCCCGGACACCCTGCTGCTGGCCGAAGCGTTCTGGCTGATGGAATCTTATTTCGTGCGCAGCCTCGGCATGCACCGGGTCTACAACAGTGCCTTCATGCACTTTCTCAAGGACGAGGACAACGGCAAGTTCCGCACGTCGTTGAAGAACGTTCTGGAATTCAACCCGGAGATACTCAAGCGTTTCGTCAATTTCATGAACAATCCCGACGAGGAAACGGCGCTGGCCCAGTTCGGAAACGGCGACAAGTATTTCGGGGCCTGCACCCTGCTGGCCACCCTGCCCGGGCTGCCCATGTTCGGCCATGGCCAGATCGAGGGTTTCGCCGAAAAGTACGGCATGGAGTATCGCAAAGCCTACCGCGACGAGCGCCCGAACCGGGATCTGATCCGCCGCCACGAGCAGCAGATTTTTCCCCTGCTGCAGAAAAGACCGCTGTTTTCCGGGATGAGCCATTTCCTGCTGTACGATTTTTTCACCGCCGGCGGCACGGTGGACGAAAACGTGATCGCGTTCTCCAATCGCCACCAGGGCGAGCGCGGCCTGGTCGTTTATCACAACTGCTTCGGGCAGACGGCCGGAACCATCCGCATGTCGGCGGCATTCGTCCAGGAAATGGAGAATTCCGGCAAACGCTCGCTGGTGCAGAAAAGCGTCGCCCAGGGGTTGAGTCTGCCGGAAGGACAGAACCAGTTCGTGGTTTTCCGCGACCTGGTCAGCCAGTTGAAGTACATCCGCAATTGCCGCCAACTGCATGCCGAGGGGTTGGCCCTCGAATTGCGCTCGTATCAAACCCATGTATTCGTCGATTTCAGGGAGATGGCCGACGATGCCGGCAACAACCTTGCCCGGCTGGCCGATTACCTGCAAGGGCGCGGCACCGACAGCCTGGAGAGGTCGGGCCGGGAAATGAACTTGCGGCCGTTCCATCAGGCCTGGCGCGAGCTATTTCATCCCGATTTCCTGTCCCGGCAAGAAGAGATTTTTAACGACCGTGCTGGAAGCATGCGGGAAAACGCATTGTGGCAGGAACTCGAGGAAAAAATAGGCCGATTGTCCTCGCTGGCCGGTGAAGTCGGCCGGGAAGGGAAAGGCGACCCCAAAGCGGCGGAAAAAATCCTTGAAGAGCTGCTGATATGGAGAGCGCTTCTGGGCGCTCAACCCGGCCGCCCGCAGCGTCGGGCGGGCACGGATGCGATGGCGGAGCAGTACCTGCAAGAGTATTTTCAGGCAAGGCCGGAAATGGAACGGCTTTTTGAGCTGGTGCTGCTATTGCGGGTCCTGACCGGCGTGGAAAGCGACCAGCCGGCGGATCGACGCGCCTTGGCAGGCGAATGGATGCTGGACAGGGTTTTGGACGATATCCTGCTCGGCTGGAATTTCTCGGCCAGCGCCGGCGAGAATGCGCGCTGGATGATCCGCATGGCCTACAGCTTTAAAAGCGCGATCGCCGCCTACGGCAACGATGTGCTGCGAGGCGGGGAGGGGATCGCCGCTGCCACCGGCAGGCTGATGGAAACTCTGGTCCGCGATGAAGACGTGCGCTGGTTGCTGCAGCTGCACCGCTACCAGAATGCAGAATACTTTAACCAGGAAGCGTTCGCCAATTTCAACTCCTGGCTGACGATGCTCATCATGTGGGACCTGAAGCGGAGCGGGAAGAATGTCAGCGCGGTCGGGAGCGATTCGGCGAGCGAAATAGTGAACGTCATGAATTTCCTGCCGGTCCTGGCCGCGAAGGCCGGCTACAGGCTGGAGCGCTTCTTGCTGCAATTGTTTTCCCTGGACAAGGAATAAAAAAAGATTCGGCTATTGACAACGGCAAAATCACAATTATAATAAAGGTGAGTGAATGTTCACTATTTGGAGTTTGCATGAAAAAAAGGTTTGACTCGTTCCTAGAAAAAAGAAAACTGGATATCGTCACCGCCGTCCTTAAACTGGTGGACCGCGTTGGCGTCGCCGGCGTGACCACCAAGCGCATCGCCCTTGAAGTCGGCGTCGTGGAGGGGGCACTCTACAAGCACTTCAATTCAAAAAACGAGATTTTTCACCGCTTGCTGGAAATCGCCGAAATGCAGGTCAATGACAAATTCAAGGAAATGGAAGCCCGAGCTCTCGGCCCGGAAGAAAAATTGCGCGAATGGTTTCATTTTGTCATTGCCTATCTTGAGGATTTCCCCGGCATCTACCGCATCCTATTCAGCGACGCTTTGTATAACGAGGACAAGGAGTTGTTCGAAAAGTTCAAATCGATCACCTGGAATCTCAAGGATCGACTGGAGGAGATGATTCGCGCCGGCAAGAAGCAAAAGATCTTCAAGCCAGACGTGAATAACGAGATTTCGGCCATCATCTATCTGGGCATGGTCCACACGTCGTTCACCTTGTGGAATGTGTTCGAAGAGCGCACGCAAAGCCTGCATGATATATCCAAGCCTTTATTCGCGGAGTTCATGAAATCATTGTTGCTGGAGAAGGAGGTTGTCCAATGATCGAACGTTGGTCGCGCTGGGTGGTGTGCCACCGCGCCTGGGTGATCGGGCTCAGCATCGTCCTGACCGTGGTGGCGCTGGGGGGCATGCGCCGGCTGTATTTCTCGAACCGGCTGATGGACTGGCTGCCCAAGGACGATCCGCAGATCGCCCGCCATATCGAGGTTTCGGAGAAATTCTCGGTCAACAACATGGTCCTCATCCTGGTCAAGCCGAACAACGGGGTCTTCCGGGCCGGTTTCCTGCAGAAGGTGAAGGACCTGACCGAACGGCTGAAGGAGACCCCGGGCATCGCCATGGTGACCTCGATGGGCAACGCCGCCGACATCCGCAAGATCCCCGGCGGCATCGAGGTGGCCAACCTGCTGGATCGGATCCCGGACACCTCTCAAAAAATGAACGAACTGCGCCATAAGGTCCTGAGCAAGGACATTTTTCGCAACCGGGTCGTCTCGGGGGACGGGAAGTGGCTGGCCCTTTCGGCCTACATCGCCTCCGACAGCGACCAGATCAAGGTGGTTGCCGACACCGTCATTCCCGAGAGCAGGAAGGCTTTCGCCGGCGAAGGCGAGTGCTTCTTCACCGGCATGCCGGCCGAAACCTATTTCATCAACCAGTTCGTCGGCCGCGACCTGGCCACTCTGGTGCCGGTCGCCCTGCTCCTGATCCTGGGCATCCTCTTCTTCAGCTTCCGCTCCTGGCAGGGGGTCGTTTTCCCGATGCTGGTTGTCGTCGTCTCGACAATCTGGCTCTTCGGGTTGATCGGCTTCCTGGGCAGCCCGCTGACCATCGTCTCGCCAGTGGTGCCGGTGGTGATCATCGCCCTGGGTTCGGCCTACGGCATCCACGTGCTCAACCGGCTGATCATCCAGGTGGGCGACGGCCAGCCGAACAAAAATGAGAGCATCATTCTGGGCACGCGCATCATCTTCGTGCCGCTGTTTTTGGCCGGCGTCACCGACATCATCGGTTTTTTGACCTTCAATGGCGCACGCTTGGGCTTGATCGCCGAATTCGGCCTGTTCACCGCGATCGGGCTGCTCATGGCCATGGTCGTCGCCCTGGCGCTGGTGCCGGCCCTGGCCACCTTCACCAATTTCAGCCGCATGCAGCGCGAGCGCGAGGAACACAGCTTGGTCAAGGTCCTCTCTCGTTGGGGCGATTATGTCATCCACCACCGCCGCTTGCTGCTGTGGGCCTGCCTGGCGGCGACCGTCGGCTTCGCCTTCGCCCTGACCCTGCTTAAGCAGGAGGTGTCGTTCGCCAAGTTCTATCCCTCCTCCTCGCTGCCGCGCCGTTCACTGGAGGCGGCCAACGCCCATTTCGACGGCGCTTACCCGCTGTCCATTTCCATGACGACCGACCGGGTTCGCTCGCCGGAAAACCTCAGGGTATTGCGCCGTTTGCAGAATTTCATGTACTCCCTGCCCGGGACCAGCCAGCCGTTCGCCATCACCGATTTCATCCAGGAGATGAACTGGCAGCTGAACGACCGCTACGCCATCCCGGACCGCAGCAACGCCGTGGGCAATTTGTGGTTCTTCGTCGAAGGCCGCGACGAGTTGAACCAGCTCCTGAGCGCCGACGACCGCGAGGCGGTGATCTTCGCCAAGATGTCCAACCCGTTCACCGCCTTCAACAAGGAGCTGTACCGGAAAACCAAGAATTTCCTCGACCATGAATTGCAAAATGGATACGTCAGCTACGAACGGCGCGCCCTGGCGCCCGAGCAGCAAAAGGAATTGCACGCCGCCCAGGCCGCCTGCTTAAGCCAGGAGCTCGCCTGGCTGGCGCAGCGCTATGTCCCCGGCCATGCCGGCCGCGCTGCGATCGAAAGTGTCCTGGCGCGCGACGATGAATGGCGGGAACTGCCGTTCGCGGCTATCCGCGAGGCCTCTCGCGCCGTGCTTTGGGATTATATTGACGCTCACGATTTCGAATTCGAGCTTTCACCCGTCCAGAAGCAGCGCTTCATGGCCGCACTCATGGCCGCGCTTGAGACTGGCCCCGGCAAGGAGAAGCTGCTGGAGCTCATGCCGGGATGGCTGCCAGGCGGCATCTATGACGCCCAGGTCGCCGACGATCTGGCCGAGACTGTGCTTTACAAAGTAGATGAGGTTGGCCAGATGCAGCGGGTGGATACGTTGTGGCAAAACCTGGCGCCGCTGTTCGCCACCTCCGACCCCAACTTCGAGAAGAAGGCGCGGTCGATCCTTTATGATTTGGTTGGCGGCCTCGTTGTCCTGCCCAGCGGGTTGTCTTCTCTGCCAGGGACGAAAGTGCCGGTCCGGCGCCTCGACCAGACCGGCTACCCGCTGCTGCTGAGCAAGATGGACCATTTCCTTTTCACTTCGCTGCTGCAGTCGATCCTGCTGTGCTATATCCTCACCCTGGTGCTGATGACGCTCATGCGCCGCAGCTTGCCGCTGGGAATCATCTCCACCCTGCCCGTCATCTTCACCAGCGTGGTGATGTTCGGGCTGCTGGCGCTCATCGGCGTTCCCCTGGACTACGCCACCATGATGATCGGCGGCGTCTCCATCGGTGTGGGCATCGACTACGCCATCCATTTCATCCACGGCTACATCGGTGAGCGCGACGCCGGCTATCCGGCCGACGAGGCGATCCGCCGCGCTTTCCTGGACAAGGGCAAGGCCATCCTGACCAACGCCCTGTCGGTCATGGCCGGTTTCGCCGTGCTGCTTCTCTCCTCGCTGATTCCCTTGCGCAACTTCGCCTGGGCCATGGTCTGCTCGATGTTCCTGGCCGCGTTGGCGGCGCTGACGCTGCTCCCGGCCTCCCTGCTGTATTTCAACCCGAAAATTAAAAAATAAACGGAGGAAACCATGAAAAATTTCAAAAAGATCATCTGGCTTCTTGTCCCCGCCCTGCTTCTGGCAGTTCTTCTTCCTGCTGCAGACGCAGCGGCGGTGCTGAAAGCCATGGAGGAAAATACCAGAGGCGTCAACGCCCCGCGCGACCTGGAGTCTGACATGGTCATGACCATCCAGGAAGGGAACAGCGTCCGCGTGCGCGAGATCCGCGCCTGGACCCGCACCGTCGTCGGCAAGGATGACCTGCGCGTGCTCAAGTTCCTCAGTCCGGCCGACGTCAAGGACATCGGCTTCCTGGTGCTGGATGAGGATTCCATGTACATTTATCTCCCCGAGTTCCACCGCACCCGGCGCATTGCCTCGTCGAACAAGAAGGATCCCTTCATGGGTTCCGACTTTTCCTACGAGGACATGGGAACGTCGGCCCTTAGCAAATACTATGACCCGAAAATGCTCAAGGAGAGCGAAACGGAGTGGCAGTTGGAGCTGCTGCGCAAAGCGGACGCCGACAAGCCGTACGCGCGCATCGTCCTGACCGTCAGCAAGGCCAGCACCATGCCCGCGCGCATGGAGCTGTACGACGCAGCGGGGAGCCTGGGCAAGGTGGCCGAGGAGACCTCGCAAGCAGTGGGGAAGTATCGGGTCATGGCGAGCATCAAGATGACCAACGTCAAAAAAAAGACGTCGACAGTTCTGGAAATGAAGAACATCAAGGCCGACCAGGGGCTCAATAGCGAGATCTTTTCCGAGCGCTTCCTTAAAAAAAGGGGGAGCTGAGCGAAAGGAGGGTATCCGTATGAAACGCATCACCTATGTTCTGTCTGGGCTGTTGCTGGCCGCCGCGCTGCTGCCGGCAACGGCCAAGATCGATTTTTCGGGGCGGGTCAAGCTCTTCGCCTCGGCATTCCTGGATGACAACCCCAAGGGGCAATTCTTCAGTCACGGGGCCCTTGATTTCGCCAGCAAGCGCCTGGAGCTGCGGTTGAAGTTCGCCGGCGACCTCTCCGATCGCGTCTCATACCAGGCGCGTTTCGACGCCTACGCCTATCCTGGTGACCTGCTCAGCGGCGGCAACTTTCCCGAGGCCGGCATCCTGGGCTCGGCACTGAGCAGCGAGTATTTCGAGCTGAACCTCTACGAGGCAAGCGTCAAGGTGGTCGATTTCCTCCTGCCGCACCTCGACCTGACCTTCGGCAAGCAGCGCATCCAATGGGGAACGGCCGACAAGATGAACGTGGTCGACAACCTGAACCCGGTCGATTTCGCCAATTTTTTCACCTTTGACCCCGATTATTTCGCCGAGCGCCGGCCGCAGACGGCGGTGAACCTGGAATACTACCTGGGCAACAACGGCAAGCTCCAGCTGGTCTGGCTGTTGCAGAACCCGCTCTCGCCGTTCCCATTCGGCTACGGGACCACACTGGCCAAGCTGAGCGGCCTGGAGAACATCAGCGCGCAGAAATACTGGGGGCAAGGACTGGAGCAGACCGCCTTCGGTGTGCGGCTGTCCAGGACGGTCTGGAACATCGATTTCGCCCTCTCTTTTTATAACGGCAATTCCTCCCTGCCGGTGCTCAAGGGGCTCGATCTTTGCCCGCCGGCGACGGGCACCTTCTACTACCCCCGTTTGCAGGTGGCCGGGTTCGACTGCGCCGGCGAGTTCAAGGGGATCGGCTTCTGGGGCGAGGCGGCGCTGGTCGCGCCGGAGAACGTCACCGGCAGCTTGCGCGTCCCGCTGGTCATTGCCGGGCAGCCCGTCGTCATCGAGAACAGCTTCCGGTTGCTTGAAAAGAATTATTGGAAGTACGTGATGGGACTGGACTACAATTTCGGCGGCGGCTTCTACGCCAACCTGCAGTTTTTGCACGGCTTCTTCGACGAGTTCGCCTTCAGCGCCGATGCCGAAAAGTATCTCGGGCTGGGGCAGGGGAGGTTTTTCGGCGCGCTGGCCGACTACCTGTTCGGACGCCTGGAATACAAATCGGGGAATGAAAAGCTCAAGCTGAAGGCCAGCGGCCTATTGGAGATGAACGCGGCCGGGACGGCCTTCGCGCTGCTCCCGGAGGCGGAGTTCCGCATCGCCGACGCCGTGGTCGCGCAGTTGGGCGGATTCTGGCTGCTCGCCGGTGACGCGGCCGAAACCAAGTTCGGGATGTTCAAGAGCGATTCCCTGGTTTTCCTCGGCATGAAGATCGATTTTTAGTTTTTTCCCCTCCCGAGGACGGGCGGTCACGACATGTTGCTGGCTGCGATAGTTCGGTTTGGCTCTTGCTTTTTGGGCAAAACAATTATAAAATGGATTTTCGATTGGAGAGGTGTCCGAGCGGTTTAAGGAGCACGCTTGGAAAGCGTGTGTACTGGAAACGGTACCGTGGGTTCGAATCCCACCCTCTCCGTTGATGCCTGTCCCACGGGGCCACAAAGCCCCGTTAAAAGCGGAAAAAAGGCTCAGGAGCCTGGCGGTGCGAACCTATGAACCTTGTCAGGACCGAAAGGTAGCAGCAATAAGTAGAATGTCGCAGGTGTCCGGGATTTCCTGAGCCTTTGATGAATGGAATAAAACCATGTACCTCGCATTAGCCAGGAAATACCGGCCGCAAAAATTCGCCGACCTGATCGGCCAAGCCAGCATCTGCAAGACCCTGCAGAACGCCATCACCATCAACAAGGTCTACCAGGCGCTGATCTTTTCCGGCATGAAGGGCGTCGGCAAGACGTCGACGGCCCGCATCCTGGCCAAGGCGCTGAACTGCGAGCACGGACCGGCCAGCGAACCCTGCAACCAGTGCCGGACCTGCGCCGAGATCACCGACGGCAACTCCACCGATTATATGGAGATCGACGGCGCCTCCAACAACGGGGTCAACGAGGTGCGCAGCCTGCGCGAGACGGTCAAGTACAAGCCCCTGAAGAACCGCTTCCGTATCGTGGTCATCGACGAGGTGCACATGCTCTCCAACGCGGCCTGGAACGCTCTGCTCAAGACCATCGAAGAGCCGCCCGAGCACACCATCTTCATCATGGCCACGACCGACTTTCACAAGATCCCGGCCACCATCGTCTCGCGCTGCCAGCATTTCGAGTTCAAGCGCATCCCCTTCGAGGTCATCAAGGGGGTGCTCAAGGGCATCTGCCAGAAGGAAGCGATCAAGATATCCGATTACGCCCTTTATCTGATCTCGCGATCGGCCGAGGGCAGCCTGCGTGACGCCAAAAAGATCCTCGACCAGGCGATTGCCATTTCCAGCGGCGATGTCAAGGACGACGATGTGGTGGCCATCCTGGGCATCATCGACGAGCAAACTTTCATCACCCTGACCCGGCACGTTTTTTCCCGGGACCGCAAGGGGATCATCGAGCGTATCAACGAATTGATCGAGCGCGGCACCGACCTGCGCTTCTTCTACGGCGAATACCTGCGTTTTATCCGCGACCTGATCGTGATCAAATCGATCCCCGAGGCGGAACGGCTGCACAACCTGAATCCGGAAAACGTCAGTGAGATCAAGGAGATCATCAAGCAGGTCAACGAGGTGGAATTGCTGCGTTTCTTCAACGCCGTCAAGGAATTGGAACAGACCATGCGCTACACGGAGAATCCCTCCATCATCCTGGAGTACATGTTCCTGAAGCTGAGCTATTTCTCGGCCCTGGTCAATATCGAAGAATATCTGGCTAAGATCAAGGAGGGGCGGCCCAGCCCAGCGGCCGTCGACGCTGCCCCTCCGGCCCAGGCGGCACCGGCCGGCGAGCCGGTGGCAGGCGCAGCGGCGGCCGCCGTGACGGGCGGAGACCTGATCATCGCCCTGAAAGCGCGCATCGAAGCGGAAAAACCCCGCCTGGCCTCGGTTTTGAGCGCTTCGGCGCTGCAGTTGCAGAATGACGTGCTGCTGATCCAGGTGGCGGCCAATCTTGAAAATGCCTGGAAAATGATGAAAGAAAACAAGGCTTATCTGCAGCAACTGGCCGGGCAGCTGGCCGGGAAGCCGATGGGGGTGGAAATTTGCCTCCAGGAGCTCAAATCTGATAAGAGCGAGAGCACGCTCGTCCAGGAATTGAAAAACGACAAAAAAATAAAAAGCCTCAAGGACAAGATCAAGGGCAACGTGATTTCCGTTGAGAGCATCAAGGGAGGCAGTGATGCCTAAGATTCCCAACATCAACCAGATGCTGAGCATGGCCCAGAACATGGCCAAGCAAATGGAGGAACAGATGGACGCCGTGGCCGTCGAGGGAAGCTCCGGCGGCGGCATGGTAAGCGTCAAAATGGACGGACACAAGCGGGTGCAGTCCCTGCGCATCGCCCCGGAGGCGGTCGATCGTGCCGACATCGACATGCTGCAGGACCTGATCGTGGCGGCCATCAACGATGCGCAAGGCCAGGTCGAGGAAAAGCTGAAGAGCGGCCTGGGCGGAATGGGCGGCGGCCTGCCCGGCGGTTTCCCCTTCGGCGCCCTGTGAACGCCGCCGTCGCTCGCTGACGCGCATGGGTTGAACCATGATCGCTTACACCCCGCCGCTGGCGCAACTGATCGAAGAGCTGAAAAAAATTCCCGGCATCGGCCGCAAAACGGCCCAGCGCATCGCTTTTCATCTTTTCCGCACCGACAGGAAAAATGCCCTGGCCCTGGCCGAGGCCATCGTCCAGGCCCGTGAAAAAATCGTTTATTGCTCCATCTGCAACAATATCAGCGCCGTCAATCCCTGCGAAATCTGTTCCAACCCCGACCGCGACAAGGAAACAATCTGCGTGGTCGAGGAGCCCTTCAATATCTATTCCATCGAGAAGACCGGCTTGTTTCACGGCTACTATCATGTATTGCTTGGCAACCTGTCGCCGATCCGGGGCATCGGCCCCGACGAGTTACGGATTGCCGGCCTGCTCGACCGTATCGGCAAGGGCGCTTTTCGCGAGGTCATCCTCGCCACCAGCCCGACCACCGAGGGCAGCGCCACGGCCCATTATTTGACAGAAATTCTCCGCCAGTATAAAATTACGATTTCACGGATCGCCTTGGGTTTGCCCGTGGGGGCGGACCTCGATTATGCCGACGAAGTGACGATTGCCAAGGCCATTGAAGGCCGGCTGCCAGTCAAGTAGGAGGTAAGGTGAACGGATGTCGATGGTATTTGCCGAATGCCGGTGGTATAATCGGAGGAATGAAGAAACATGCCGTTTGGTCAGGGAGTCATAAGGGAAAATAAAAAATGCAAGAAAACTTTATTATTTACAATGAGGAATATACATTAATCAAAGAGATCCTGCAGAAACTGAAGATAAATACCAGCGCCAAAGTCGTTTTCATCACCGATTCGGAGGGCCATTGCATCGCCTCGACCGGGGAAATGGACGATATCAACCTGAATTCCATCTCCTCGCTGATCGCCGGCAGCGTCGCCGCCATCAACAGCATCGCCCAGATGCTGAAAATCGACAGCTTCTCGACGGTGCTCAACGAATCGAGCAAGCAGAGCCTGAACATCGCCCTGATCAACGACCGCACCATGCTGGTGGTCATTTTCGATAACACCTCCAACCTGGGATTGGTGCGTTTCCGCGTCCGCAGCGCCCTGGAGCAATTGACCAAGGTGTTCCAGATCATCTACAAGAAACTGAAAGCCAGCGACAAGATGCCTGGCGGATCTCCCTTTGAAGGGGTCTCCGACGAAGATATCGACCGCATTTTTGGAGATTGAAAATTGTCCTTTCTAAATTACTCAACCAGGGAAATCAACTTTAAAATTGTCTATTACGGTCCCGGGTTAAGCGGCAAGACGACGAATATCAAATATATCTACGAAAAGGTCCGCAGCGACAACAAGGGCAAGCTGGTCAGCCTGGCCACGGAGACCGAGCGGACGCTCTTCTTCGATTTCTTTCCCCTCGACCTGGGTATGATCAAGGACTACAAGGTCCGTTTTCACCTGTACACCGTCCCCGGCCAGATCTATTACAGCGCCTCGCGCAAGCTGATCCTG
>JAPKZL010000090.1 GCA_026393795.1 Candidatus Aminicenantes bacterium
TCGCCCCTCAGCCAGAAGCCGTTGACAACGATTCTGACCGCGGTGGTCAATCGGGGAACGGGAAAGAAGGCCGGGATCGAGGGCATTGAAATCGCCGGAAAAACCGGGACGGCCCGCAAGATCAAGGACGGGAAGTATACCACAACCTATGTTTCCTCCTTCGGCGGATTCTTTCCGGCCCGCCATCCGCAGGTGACCGTTTTCGTGATGATCGACGAGCCGCTGGGCATGTATTACGGCGGCGACGTGGCGGCGCCGTTGTTCAGGTCCATCGCGGCCAAAATCATGCCGTACCTTAATCTTTTTCCCGACCTGCCCGAGCGCAAGGAGATCACCCTGTGAAGTACCTGGACGAATTGCTCGGCAGGCAGGAGTCCCTGGCCTGGCGGGGCAATCTCCACGTCCCGGTCGCCGGCATCGAGTACGATTCGCGGAAAATCAAGAAAAACGACTGCTACGTTTCCATCAAGGGCTTCGTCAAGGACGGGATCGTCTACGCCGCCGACGCCATCGGCAACGGCGCCAGCGCGGTGGTTTCGGTGCATCCGCCGCCGCCGGATCACCTCCAGGCCACCTGGGTGCAGGTCAAGAACGACCGCCGCGTCCTCAGTCAGATGGCCAACCGCTTTTTCGACAACCCTTCCCAGAAATTGCGGGTGATCGGGGTCACCGGGACCAACGGCAAGACGACCACGGTGGGCTTGATCCAGGCGCTGCTCAACGCCGCCATGGCCAAGACCGCGGCCATCGGCACCTTGAGCATGAACTTTCCCGGCTGCAGCCGGGAAACCCACCTGACCACCCCGGAGGCTCCCGAGCTGTTCGCCTTCATGGCCGAGGCGGTCAAGGCCGGATGCCGCAACCTGGCCATGGAGGTGTCCTCGGCCGCCCTCAGCCTGCTGCGGGTCGAGGACATCGGGTTCGCCCAGGCGGTTTTCACCTCCTTTTCCGGCGATCACCTCGATTTTCACCAGACCATGGAGAATTATTTCGAGGCCAAGCTCTCGTTGTTTAAAAAGATTGGTGCCGAGCAATGGGCGATCATCAACGGCGACGACCCGATGGGCGAGCGCATCATCAAGGAGGTGAACTGCCGTTATGTCACCTTCGGCTTTTCAGCCCAGGCGGATATCCGGCCTCTGAAATATCATTTTTCCCTGGACGGCATCAAGGCGCTGCTGCAGACGCCGCGCGGGAAAATCGAGATCCAGAGCCGTCTGCTGGGCCGCTTCAACCTGCTCAACATCATGGCCGCGGTCAGTTCGGCGCTGGCCAGCGACCTGGCCCTGGACAAGATCAGCGCCGGCTTGAGCGAATTCGTCCCGGTCAAGGGCCGCGTCAACATTGCCCATGCCGGCGACTTCCTGGTCGTGGTCGATTACGCCCATACCGATGACGCCCTGGAAAACCTGTTGAAAGCCTTCCGGGAAATCTCGCCGGGCAAGCTGATACTGGTTTTCGGGGCCGGCGGCGACCGCGACAGGACCAAGCGGCCGCGCATGGGCCGGGTGGCCGCCAGCCTCGCCGACTGGGTGGTGCTGACCAGCGATAACCCGCGCCGGGAGGATCCGCAGGCCATCATCGACGAAATCACGGCCGGATTCGCCGCCGGTTTCCGCAATTTCAGCCGCGAGGTCGACCGTAAGAAAGCGATTGAAAAAGCCTTGGACATGGCCGTTGCCGGAGACGTGGTCCTGATCGCCGGTAAGGGCCATGAAGACTACCAGATCTTCAAGGATCGCACCGTGCACTTCGATGATTTCGAAGTGGTTCACGCCAAGATGGGGAAGGCCCATGCCTGAACTCCGGATCGATGAAATAGCCGCCGTGGTCTCCGGGCAGGTCAGCCGTGCCGGGCGGATCTCCGCTTTCAGCGATTTTCAATTCGACACGCGGGCCATGGCCGCCCACTCGCTTTTTTTTGCCCTCAAATCGGCGAAAGCGGACGGCCATCGCTATGTCAAGGACCTGGACGCCATTCCCGGCGCCGGCGCCGTGGTCAGGAAGGACTTTGCCGAAAGGCATGTCCAGGTGCCCCTGATCCGCGTCGCCGATCCCCTGCGGGCGGCCCAGCAGCTGGCCGTCCATGTCAGGGAAAAGTACCGCTCGATCACGTACGTCGGCATCACCGGCAGCGCCGGCAAGACCACGACCAAGGAATTCATTTTCCAGATCCTGGCCAGCAAATTCCGTTCCTTCCGCTCCCCGCAGAACTGGAACAACAGCATCGGCCTGCCTTTCTCGCTGTTGAAATTGACCGGGAAGGAAGAGGCCGCCGTTTTCGAACTGGCCATGAGCGATCCGGGCATCGGCGAAATCGACTTGCTGGCCGGTATCCTGAAGCCCGAGGTGGCGGTCCTGCTCAATGTTTTCCCGGTGCACCTGGAGTTTCTGAAAACGCTTGAAAACGCCGCCAAGGCCAAGGCCGAGATCTTGAATTATCTGCCCGCCGACGGCTGCGCGTTCGTCAACGGCGATTCGGCGCTGATCCGCCAGGCGGTCGCCGGCAAGAAAGGCTGCAAGATTTTTTTCGGCTCGCAAGCCTCCCGGGACCAGATCGTCCTGAAAGAGGTGGTCCGCGAAAGCAACGGCAGCCGCCTGGTGATCGATGCTTTCGGCAGAAAGGAGGAATTCGTCGCGCCGCTGATCAGCCTGGCGCAAGTCGAAGACCTGTTCGCGGCCATCCTGGTCGCGCAGCGGCTGGGAATGACCAATCCTGAAATCCAGGCGGCCCTTTCCGCCCTGCAGACGCTGGCCGGCCGGGGGCAGGTCCGTGAAGCGGGCGGATTCGTCATCATCGACGAGACCTACAATTCGAACCCGGAAGCTCTGAAAAAGATCCTGAAGTGGGTGGACGGGGAATACCGGCAGAAAAAGGCCGCGGTTTTGGGCGACATGCTGGAACTGGGTGCCGATGAGCTCGCCTTTCATGTTGAGGCCGGGCGTTTTTTCTCAGGGCTGCATTTTGACCTGCTCCTGGCCGTCGGCGCGCGGGCCGCGAAAATCGCCGAAGGCGCAAGGTTGTCGGGGTATCCGGCTGACCGCATCCAGTGCTTTGATCAGGCCGTTGACGCCGGGAAATACCTGCGCGCCGAGCTGCGGCCCGGCGCCGTCGTCCTGTTCAAAGGCTCGCGCGGCGTGGCTCTGGAAAAAGCCATCACGGAGTTCGTGCATGAAAAATAGTTCCATCGGGGTTCTGGGGTTCGGAAAAACGGGCCAGGCCATGCTGGAGTATCTCCTGGTCCACGAGCCGCAGGCGCCGCTGCTCCTGTTCAACGACGACGCCATCACCGACCGCGAGCGCCGCGACGCTTTCGAGCGGCGCGGGGTGCGCTTTCTGATCGGCGCCGATGCGTTCGCCGAACTCGGCGCCTGCCGGCTGGTCATCACCAGTCCCGGCTTTGACGGCACGACTCCCCGCTTTTCGTCCCTGCGCGCGCGCGGCGTCGAAATCGTCTCCGAAATCGAGTATGCCTCCGGCCGCATCCGGGCCGGCATCATCGCCGTCAGCGGCAGCAACGGCAAATCGACGACCGTCAGCCTGATTCATCATCTGCTCGTCAGAGCCGGCCGCACAAGCATCCTGGCCGGCAATATCGGCGTCCCCTTCATCGCCCAAACCGGGGAAGTCGGCGCCGATTCGACCGTGGTCCTCGAGCTGTCGAGTTTTCAGCTGGAAGAGATCGTCCATTTCCGGGCCGACGTGGCCGTGCTGCTCAACATCACCCCCGACCACCTGGATCGCTATCCTTCCATGGCGGCGTACGCGGCCGCGAAATTCAATTTGTTCAAGAATCAGCGCCGTGAGGACCGCATGGTGCTGAACGCCGACGACCCCTGGCTGCAGGATGAAAAGCGCCTCGGCCCGGCCAAGCCGCTGTGGTTTTCAAGCCGCCACGCCCGGGGCGACGGCGCTGTCCTGGAAAACCGTGACATCGTTCTCAGCCTGGGCGCGGGCAGGGAGAAGATTTCCCTGCAGCGCAACCCTTTGCGCGGGGTCCATAACCTGGAAAACATCATGGCCGCCGCCCTGGCCTGCCGCGCTGTCGGCCTGACGGCCCGTGAGATCGAAGCGGGGCTGGAATCGTTCCGCGGCCTGCCGCACCGCATGGAGGCGGCCGGGAAGGTCGGCCGGGTCGAGTTCATCAACGACTCCAAGGCGACCAACGTCGACGCGGCCCTCAAATCGATCGCCAGCATCGACGACCATCTGGTCGTCATCCTGGGCGGCAAGGACAAGGGCTCCGATTTCTCCGGCCTCGAAAAACCGCTGCGGGAAAAGGCGCAACGGGTGCTGCTGCTGGGCAAGGCGGCTCCGCTGATCGCCGCTCAGCTGCGCGGCCTGGCCGAGAAAATGGTTACGGTCCGCGACCTGGCCGAGGCGGTCGGCAGCGGCTATGAGCTTTTGCGCCGCAGCGGCGGTGTGGTGCTGCTGGCTCCGGCCTGCGCCAGTTTCGACATGTTCGACAACTTCGAGCACCGCGGCGAGGTATTCAAGCAGGAAGTGCGGCGCTTGCAGGACAGGGAGAAGGAAAATGGTTAAGCACAGCGGCATCGATCGCACCCTGCTGATGGTCTCGCTGCTGCTGATCGCCATCGGCTTCCTGATGATCTTCAGCACCACCCCGGTCCTGGCCCGCGAAAAGTTCGGCGACAGCTTCCATTTCTTCAAGAAGCAGCTGGTCTGGCTGGCCCTGGGATTGGTGGTTTTTGTCGCCATGATCCTGAGCAGGGCGCCGTTCTACCTGAATCAGCGGCTGATCATGGCCGTCATGGCGCTGGCCTTCACCGGGTTGTCGCTGGTCTTTTTTTTCCAAAAGATCAACAATACCAGCCGCTGGATCCGTTTGGCCGGCTTCTCGGTGCAGCCGTCCGAGTTCGCCAAGATCATCCTGGTGCTCTACCTGGCCATGATGCTGAGCCGAAGGGACGGCGACGTCAACAACGCCAAGAACCTGGGCTTGATCCTGCTGCCGGTGGCCTTCATGGAGGGGCTCATCCTCAAGGAGCCTGATTTCGGCAATTTCTTGCTGATCGCCGTCATCACCCTGGTCATGCTGTTCGTGGCCGGCGTGCGCCTGAAGTTTTTCGTGATTTTTTTCGCGCTGCTGCTCCCGCTGCTCTTGCTGCTGATCCGGGCCGATCCCATGCGCAGCGAGCGGATCAAGAGTTTCCTCAATCCGGAAGTCTATGCCAGCGGGCAGGGATTCCAGGCGTTGCAGTCGACCTATGCCATCGGCTCCGGCGGGCTTTTCGGCCAGGGGATCGGCAATTCGACCCAGAAATTGTTCTATCTCCCCTACGCCTATTCGGATTTCATCTATGCCATTATCGCCGAGGAGCTCGGCTTCTTCGGCGCCCTGACCGTGATCGCCCTCTTCGTCGTCTACTATCTGCGCGGCATGATCATCGCCAGGCAATCCGACAACCCCCATACCTACCTGCTCGTGACCGGGCTTGTTTTTCTGATCGCGTTACAGTCGATGGTCAACATTTCGGTGGCCGTCGGTCTTTTCCCCACCAAGGGCATTCCCCTGCCGTTCATTTCCTCGGGCGGAACATCCCTGCTCAGCAGCCTGATGATCACCGGGATCATCCTCAACGTGTCGCGCCAGCGCAAGGTGGTTTTCGGCCATGATTGAAACCAGCCGGATCAAGAAAATTCATTTCGCCGGCATCGGCGGCTCGGGCATGTCCGGGATCGCCGAAGTGCTTCACAACATGGGGTTCCAGATCTCCGGATCCGACATCGCCGAAAATGAAACCGTGCGCCGCCTGGCGGCGAAAGGGATCCGCATCGCCATCGGCCATGCCCGCGAGAACGTCGGCGCCGCGGAAGCCCTGGTCTATTCCAGCGCCATCACCGAGGACAATGTCGAGGTGCTGGAAGCGCTGAAAAACAAACTGCCGGTCATTCCCCGGGCTGAAATGCTGGCCGAGCTGATGCGCATGAAATTTTCCCTGGCCGTGGCCGGGACCCACGGCAAGACCACCACCACCTCGATGATCGCGACCATCCTGACCCAGGCCGGCCTGGATCCGACCTACGTGGTCGGCGGCAAGCTGAAAGTGCAGGGCAGCGGCGCCAAGCTGGGTTCGTCGCGCTACCTGGTGGCCGAAGCCGACGAGTCGGACGGCAGTTTCCTGAAACTGTTTCCCACCATCGCCGTGATCACCAACATCGAGAACGACCACCTGGAGTTCTACGGGCGGATGAAAAAACTGCTCCAGGCCTTCCGCGACTTCGCCGACAAGGTCCCGTTCTACGGTACCGTCATCCTCAACAACGAATGCCCGAACATCATAAAAATCAGGCCCGCGATCCGCAAGAAGATCGTCACCTACGGCTTCGCGGCCGGCGCCGACGTCCGGGCCGTGGGCGTGAAAACGTCCGGGTTCGCCTCTTCCTACCGGCTGGCGCTGCAGGGGCTGGAGCGGGGGGTGCTGCGCCTGAACGTGGGCGGCAGGCACAACGTGGCCAATTCGCTGGCCGCCGTCTGCGCCGCGCTGGAAGTGGGGGTGAGCCTGGAAACCATCCAGGCCAGCCTGGAGAACTTCAGCCTGCCCGAGCGGCGTTTCCAGGTCCTGTATGCCAGCCCGTCGCTCCTGGTCATCGATGATTACGCCCATCATCCCAGCGAGATCAAGGCCACGCTGAAAACGTTGCGCAGCAGCTCCTGCCGCCGGGTCATCGCCGTCTTCCAGCCCCACCGTTTCACCCGGCTGCAGATCCTGATGAAGCAGTTCGCCACGGCGTTCCGGGTCGCGGACATCGTGGTCATCGCCGAACTGTACACCGCCAACCAAAAGGAGATCCCGGGCGTCAACAGCAAGGTCCTGGCCGATCATATCCGCAGCCAGGGGCAGGAAAACGTCTTCTACCTGGAGTCCTTCGCCCAGATCCGCGACTTCCTGCGCGCGCGGCTCAGCCCCGGCGACGGTCTGGTATTCCTTTCCGCCGGCAACCTCACCCAGCTGGCCCACGATTTTGCGGCGGAGATGGAGGCGCTGAAAAAATGAACGACACGCGCAGCCACTCGCTGAAGTTCGAAGCCGAGTTCTTCCGCAAAAGCAACAATCTGACGCTGACCCGCGAAAAGAAAATCCGCTCCATCCAGATGCGGACGGTTCATATATTGCTGCTGCTGTTGCTGGCGCTGCTGGTTGCGTTTGTCGTATACAAAACGTCCGTCCTGCTGCTGGAGTGGGACACGCTGCAGGTCCATTCCTACCGTTTACGCCAGCAGCCGGTTTTCGCGGCGGATCAAGTCCGGGAGATCTTGAAGCGCTGCCGCGGCAACATCCTGGCCCTGGATCTAAAAGAACTGCGCGCCCAGCTGCTGCGGCTGCCGGAAATCGAAGACGCGACCATCAGCCGGGTTTTGCCCGATACCGTTGAAATCGGCTTCCGCTTGCGCCAGCCGCTCTTTTCCCTGGCCCGGAACGGCGGCTTCCAGCTCCTGGATGCCAGCGGCCTGGTCCTGGGCGAACGGCCGGTCGCTCCGCCAGGGCTCATTCCCATCCGCGCCGAGGGGCCGGTCCCGGCGCAGATCGCGGCGGCGGCGCAGGAATTGCTGCCTCTGCGCGATCGTATCGAGTATGTCGCCTATGCCGAGCCGTACGGCATCGAGTTGAAATTGCGGACGGGCCCCGAGGTCTTCTATCCGGGCGCGGGCGATTTTTTGAAGAAGATAAACCGCTACACCAAAATCAAGCCGCATTTGGCTGCGGACGGCCCAGCGATCCGTTCCGTCGATCTGCGCATTTCCGGGCGGATCTATTTCGGCTTTGGCGACGGGCCACAGGGGGAGTCATGAAGAACAACTATCTGGTCGGCATCGATATCGGCACCAAAAAGATCTGCACGCTGATCGCTCAGATCAAATCGGACGGGAAAAAAGAGGACGTGGAGATCATTGGCTACGGGATCGCCGAATCCAAGGGCCTGCGCAAAGGGGCCATCGTCAATATGGAAGAAACGGTCGAGGACATCAAGCGCTCGATCAAGGACGCGGAATTGACGGCCGGGGTGATGATCGAATCGGCCTATGTCAACATTTCCGGCAAGCACATCCAGAGCATCAACGCCAAGGGCAGCATCAACATCACCGGGCGCAGCAAGGAAATCACCCGCGAGGACGTGGACCGGGCCATCACCCACGCCAGCGCCATCATGCTCCCGGGCGACCGCTCGGTGCTGCATGTCCTCCCCCAGGAGTACATCGTCGACGCCCAGGACGGCATCAAGAATCCGGTGGGCATGGTCGGCACCAACCTGGATGTCTATATCCACATCATCACCGGGTCGATCACGGCCACCAAGAACCTGCTGCTGTGCCTGAAAAAGGCGAAAATCAACGTCCTGGGCATGGTGCTTTCGCACATCGCCTCGGCCGAGGCGGTCCTGACCCCCGATGAAAAAGAGCTCGGGGTCCTCTCCATCGACATCGGCGGCGGTACGACCGACATCGCCGTTTTCGAGAAAGGCGCCATCAGCTTCTCGGGGACGATCCCCTACGGCGGGGACAACTTCACCAACGACCTGTCGATCGGCATCCGCACCGCCATCGACCGCGCCGAAAAGATCAAACGCCGCTATGGCTGCGCCCTGGACCCCAACCTGAAGGACGAAACCTTCGAAGTGCCGTCGGTCAGCGGCAAAAAGCCGCGCCAGATTTCGACGTCGCTGCTGATGAATATCTTGAAACCGCGGGCGTTCGAGATTTTTGAAATGGTCAAGATGGAGATCGAGAAGGAAGGCTTGCAGAATTCGATCAATGCCGGCGTGGTGATCAGCGGCGGCACGGCGCTGCTCGACGGCATCCTCGAGGTCGCCGACGGGATTTTTTCCATACCGGTGCGCATCGGTTCGCCCTACGGCATCGGCGGCCTGATCGACAAGGTCAATACGCCGGAGTTCGCCACGGCGGTGGGCCTGATCAAGTACGGCTTCAGCGACATGAAGGACAAGGGAATCCTGCGCAATAAGCCGCTCAACTTTTCCCAGAAAATCAAAAATTATTTCGGCGTGTAGGAGGCAACCATGGACGATGACATTAAAATCCTTTATGGCCGCGAAAAAAAACGGGGAGCCGTGCTGAAGGTCATCGGCGTGGGCGGCGCCGGCGGCAACGCCATCAACCGCATGATCGAGGAAGACTTGAAGGGCGTCGAGTTCATCGCCGTCAACACCGACATGCAGGTCCTGTCGACCATCCGGCCTCCGGCCCTGAAGCTGCAGATCGGCGACAAGATCACCAAGGGGCTGGG